>JAFOMO010000275.1 GCA_017418905.1 Clostridia bacterium
GAAAATCAAGTAAATGCGCTATATAATATATGTATAAGGTCAAAGCGGTAATTATGATAATACAAAAACATATATAAATAAAATACTACATTAATTTTGCATTGTCAATTGTTTGAAAAAAGTTTTTTACAGGTATAATTTTGTTGATTATTACAACACAGTAATTATATTTAAGGTTTGATGAAATGATGATGAAAAAAGTAAAACAATGTGAAGTTAATTATAAAGATACTGCAATATTAAACAAAACGATGTGGAAAACTAAAAAATTTTTGTTTTTTCAAAAAAATTTCAGTATCGAAAAAAGTTAAATGTACTTAAATAATAAAATCATCTTGTGCAATTTATACAAATGATGTTTGTATAAATTGCTATAAACAGAACTACAATGTTTGTGCAAAACGTCTTTTTAAGCAAATTTGATATACAATATGCACATAAATTTAAGCGGTATATATTCATACTAATAAAAATACATAAAGATATTGAAAAAAAGCTGTGCATATGTTATCATTTATATAGTGACATTGTTGCATTTTATGGGCATATTTGTAAGAGCCGTTATACGTTATGCCACAGCGAAAGGCGACAGCACTGGGCGCATGCCCGGATAATAAATATTTTAATTTTTAGAAAGAAGGAAAAAGTAAATGAACAAGACAAAAAGATTTTGTGCCATTGCACTTGCAGCAATGACAGCAGCAACAGCTCTTGCAGCTTGCGGTGCTCAGCCCACAACATCAACACCCACAGCATCTCAGGGCGGCAGCACTACAACAACAACGACTGAATCAACAGGAACAACCGAGGTTGAAGATCCGCTTTACGGCGAAGGACAGAACGGCGCAATTTCGCTTAAAGTATGGGGTCCCGATGCAGCTCAGGCTATTCTCAAGGAGCAGTGCGATACCTTCATAGAGAACATGAAGCCTTACGCTCCCAACGGTATTACTATTGAAGTAGTTCCTCAAGGTGAAGACGTTGCAGCTACACAGGCTAAGACAGACATCACAGCAGCAGCAGACGTATTCGGTTTCGCATGCGACAACATTGACGGTCTTGTTAAGGCCGGCGCACTTCTCGAGGTTACAGGCGCAGAGAAGGATTTCGTTACAGCAAACAACAGCGAGTCATCGGTAGCAGCTGCTACAGTTGACGGCAAGATCTATGCATATCCCGAAACAGGCGACAACAGCTACATTCTTGTTTATGACAAGACAGTTGTAAGCGAAGAGCAGGCTAAGACTCTCGAGGGTACACTTGAGGCTTGTAAGGCTGCAAACAAGAAGTTCATTATGGACGCAGGCAACGGATACTATTCATGCATGTTCATGTTCACAGGCGGTTTGAAGATCAACGGTCTTGTTGACGGCGTACAGCAGTTCACAGATTATGATGAGGACAAGGTTGCTAAGACAGTAGTAGCATTCCAGTCACTCTTTGCAGAGTATAAAGATACATTTATGTCAGGCGAGGCTTCAAAGGTTGTTGACGGCTTTAAGTCAGGCACAGTTGGCGCAGGTATTGACGGTTCATGGAACTTCTCATCTGCAAAATCAACACTCGGCGATAACGCAGGCTTTACAATTCTTCCTACTATTAAGGTAGGCGATGAGAATCTCCCGATCATCAATATGTTTGGTTATAAGCTCCTCGGCGTTAACGCTCAGTCTAAGTTCCCGAACACAGCTATCGAGCTTGCTAAGTTCCTTACAAACGAAGAGTGCCAGATGGCAAGAGCTGAAAAGCTTAACTGGGGTCCCTCTAACAAGGTTGTTGCAGAGAGCGATCTTATCAAGAACGACGCAGCTCTTTCCGCTATTCTTGCTCAGTCTGCTAACTCCGTTCCTCAGACAGGTCTTGCAGGTACATTCTGGACACCTGTTGGAACACTCGGCAGCAAGATCATCGATTTTGACAACATGATGGATGAAGCAGCTGCTAAAGAACTTATCAATAAGACAATTGCTAACGTTAAAGACGAGTAATTCTTATTTGATCATTAATACTATAAACACAAAATAATAATGCTTCGGGCAATTCGGGATTGCTTGGATTGCCCGGGCTTTTTTGGCAAAAAAATTAGGGGAGTGAGCTAATGACATTTACTGAATACAAAGCGTTGTCTCCTGCACAAAAGGTTCTATATAAGCTGAAAGAGTTCTTTTCACTTCTTCCGGGCAGATTAAAGGCTATTTTTTCTGCTATCGGTGAATTCTTTAAGGGGCTTGGACAAAAAATTGCAAAAGGCTGCAAGGATTTCTTCTTCAGACTTGCAAACGGCGACGGCGCAACAAAGATCTCATACATAGTAATGGGTTTCGGCAATTTTACAAGAGGTCAGACAGGCAAAGGATTGGCTTTTTTGGCAGCCGAAATTTTGTATATAATTTATATGGCTAATTTCGGACTTGCATATCTGAATAAGTTCGATTCACTCGGTACTATCGAAACTCACCAGGAGATAGGTCAGAACGGCAGACCCATAAGTGTTCCAGGTGATAACTCCATGCTGATCCTTCTCTATGGCACAATGACCATACTTATAAGCATTGTAATTTTCTTTGTTTATGTGGCAAATACAAAGGCTGCTTATGAGTGTGAGTTAAGAAACAAAGCAGGCAAGAAAAACCCGACATTTAAAGAAGAACTTACCGATTTCCTTGATGGTAAGTATCATATAACAATGCTTTCTCTTCCTGTGCTTCTTATTTCGATATTTACTATTTTACCCTTGATATTCATGATACTTATTGCATTCACCAACTACGACAAAGATCACGTTGTTCCCGGACATCTGTTCACTTGGGTTGGCTTGCAGACCTTCAGAGATGTATTTAAGATCGGTGAAGGCGCTAATAAGGGCTATACATTTGTAGAGCTTACAAAATGGACTATCGTTTGGGCAATATTCGCAACCTTTACAAACTACATTGGCGGAATGGTTCTTGCTCTTATGATAAATAAAAAGAGCATTAAGTTTAAGACTCTCTGGAGAACCTTGTTTGTAATCACGATTGCTGTTCCTCAGTTCGTAACACTTCTTCTCATGAATCAGATCCTCCAGGACGACGGTGTTGCCAACATTATCCTCGGTTATCTTGGTATTTCGCCAATATCCTTCTTCAACGGTTCTGCGCTTACCGCACGAATTACGGTTATAGTAATAAACATGTGGATAGGCGTTCCTTACACTATTCTTCAAACGACCGGTATTCTTATGAATATCCCTGAAGACCTTTACGAGAGTGCAAGAATTGACGGTGCAACTCCTGTTGTACAGTTCTTTGAGATCACACTTCCGTATATGCTCTTCGTTACAACTCCATATCTTATCCAGTCGTTTGTAGGAAATATCAATAACTTTAACGTAATCTACCTTCTCACAAAGGGTTCGCCAAATAAAGACGCAAACCTTTATCAGGCAGGTCAGACAGATATTCTGGTAACATGGCTGTTTAAGCTTACGCTTGACCAGAACGACTATAATACGGCTGCCGCTGTTGGTATTCTCGTATTTATCGTCTGCGCAACATTGTCGCTTATTACCTTCAACCTGTCTAAGTCTTCAAGAAACGAGGAGGAATTCGCATGATAAAAAGTTACAGATTAAGCAGAATGATCTCGGATATAGTTATCTATGTTATACTTGCTGTTTTAGGTATAATCTGGGTAAGTCCGCTTGTTTGGCTGCTTCTTCACTCGTTCAGAGCCGAGGGCGGTGTTACTGTACCTTATGTATTTCCTAAGTCATACACACTTGACAACTATAAGGCATTGTTCACAGATACATCTGTATTCGACTATCCTCGTTGGTTCTTGAACACATTTGTTGTTGCAGTATTTTCCTGTATCATTTCAACACTTTCCGTTTTGATGGTATCTTATGCATTCTCTCGTTTGAGATTTAAATCCCGTAAAATGTTTATCAACATCGGTATGGTACTTGGAATGTTCCCGGGCTTTATGACAATGATGGCATTGTACTATCTGTTGAAGGCTATGAACCTTACTCAGACTCTTCCGGCACTTGTAATTTGCTACAGCGCCGGTGCAGGCTTGGGATTTGCAATTTCAAAGGGCTTCTTTGATACAATTCCTCGTGCGCTTGACGAAGCAGCTACAATTGACGGCGCTACAAGAAATCAGATATTCTGGAAGATCATTCTTCCTATGTCAAAGCCGATCATAGTATATACTGTACTTACATCTTTTATCGGACCGTGGTGCGACTTTATCTTGGTAAGAATCATCATGGGCGACAAGCGTGACAATTATACCGTAGCTATGGGCTTGCAGAAAATGACTCAGCAGGAATATAAGCAGGAGCACTTCAAGAAGTTCCTTTCCGGCTCAGTTATCGTTGCAATTCCTATTACAGTATTGTTCCTGAAAATGCAGAACTACTATGTAGAGGGCGTTACAGCCGGCGGTGTTAAGGGTTAATTCTGATCCTGTTTTCGGAATGTCATTTAGCTTGTCTAATATTTCATAAAAAATCAGCGGTATCCGACTAATACGGATACCGCATTTTTTTAAAATTGGAAGTGGAAAATGGGAATTTAGCTCAAAACTCAAAGCTTAAAGTGGAAAGTTGAAATTAAAATTGAGATAACAGACTTCAAAACTATTCGTCTAACTCAACTCTCAAATCTTAACTCTTAACACTCTTGAATAAAGTCTTTCAGCTTTGAGTAAAGCTGTTCATCAATTATTCCTTCTGCAATAATGCCGTCGGCGGAATATTCTTCCGATAATAATGTGCCGTTCTGTCTTATTTCGGCTATCAGTCCGGCTTTGTTAAACGGTACTTTTACTGTTACTCTTTTTACTCTTACAGGCAGAGAAGCTTCAATTGCTTTCAGAAGTTCATCTATACCGGTACCTTTTTTTGCGCTGATGTGTACTGCATTTGATATTTGCGGTGCAAATGTACTGTCATTTACAAGATCGCTTTTATTGAATACTGTTACAATTGGTGTATCCTCGCAGCCAAGACTGTTAAGCAGGTCTTTTGTAACTTCCAGGTGAAGCAGTGCCTCATCGCTTGAAGCGTCACATACGTTTAGTATAATATCAGCTGTTGATGCCTCTTCAAGAGTAGATCGAAAAGCTTTTACTAAATGGTGCGGCAAACGGCGAACAAGTCCTACCGTATCAATAAGCATTACGGTAACACCGTTGGGGAGCTTTAATGCCCTTGATGTTGGATCGAGAGTTGCAAAAAGCATATCCTTTTCAAGTACGCCTGCGTCGGTGAGGTAATTCATTAGAGTTGATTTTCCTGCATTTGTATAACCGACAATAGCCGCTGTAATAATACCGTCTTTCTTTCTGCGTTTGCGAAGCTGTTCTCTGTGACGTTCTATCTCATTGAGCTGTTCCTGAAGAGCGTCTATTTTTCGGCGGATATGACGCTTATCTGTTTCAAGCTTAGTTTCGCCGGGACCTCTTGTACCTATACCGCCGCCAAGTCTTGACATTTTAACGCCCATACCGGTAAGACGAGGAAGCATATACCTTAGCTGTGCAATTTCAACCTGCAATTTACCCTCTTTAGAGTTTGCCCTGAGTGCAAATATATCAAGTATGAGCATTGTGCGGTCAATAACACGAACCTCAGTTACATCTTCAATGTTCTTTAACTGATTTGGTGTCAGCTCGCTGTCTGCAATTATCAGGTCTAACTCTTGCGTGTGTGCGATCTGCGTCAATTCTTCAAGTCTGCCTGTACCGATAAATGTTGCCGATACGGGCTTTTCAAGCTTTTGTATAAAAGACCCCACTACCTCTGCGCCTGCACTTTCTGCAAGTGCGTATAATTCGTCCATAGAGCTTTCTGCGTCAAAATCTCCCGTATCTACGCTTATAAGAAATGCTCTCTGCGGCTTAATTTCGTTTTCAAAGTATGACATACTAAATCCCCCGTTTATTCAATTCTCAATGCGCAATGCAGACTGTGCAAAAAGTAGTGTTCTTCTATGTCAAGCCTTACTGCGCCGCCTTGGAGCGGCGGGGCAACTTTGGCTCAAAATCATACTTAGGGGCATTTTCTGCCAAAATGCCCCTCTTCCCAAAACAGTCCGCAGGACTGTTTTTGAAATTCACCCCTAAAAGGGCTGGAGCGTGCCTCCGGCGGCTAAGGGGCGCTGCCCCTTAGAACCCCGCAAGCCTTTTGAAAAAGGCTTGAC
>JAFOMO010000276.1 GCA_017418905.1 Clostridia bacterium
GCACTTTCATGCTCGCCTAATTTGCCCTGTGTGTCGTTACAATACCTTGAAATACGTCAGTATTCCTGCGGTATTGTGCCTAACACAGAACAAATTATTCTTCGCCTGAATTGCACAACTTATTTCTTGACAATTCCTTAGTGCAAACGACAACTATTACATATTCCAAAATCAGCCCGTTTTATCATCGGGCTGATTTTTTATTTTTTCAAAGTATTATTGAATTATTTTGTACATTGTGTTATAATTGTAAAACACATCTTATTGAGGAGAGAATTTTACAATGGAAGAAAAAAGAAATTCCTTTTCCGGTTCAATCGGTTTTGTTCTTGCTGCGGCAGGAAGTGCGGTTGGACTGGGAAATATCTGGCGTTTCCCCTATCTGGCAGCCAAAGACGGAGGCGGTATCTTTTTACTTGTTTATCTTATCTTGGCTCTGACATTTGGTTTTACTCTGCTTGTATCTGAAATAGCTATCGGACGAAAAACTAAACAGAGTGCGCTTACAGCTTATGGAAAGCTTAACTCAAAATTCAAATGGGTCGGAGTTCTTGCGTGTATTGTACCATTTATGATACTGCCTTACTACTGCATAATAGGAGGCTGGGTGTTAAAATATTTTGTTGCATTTGCCACGGGTGCAGGAAATGCAGCAGCGCAGGACGGCTATTTTACAGGCTTTATTACAGATTATTTTCAGCCCATAATTTTTGACGTAATTTTCCTTGCAGCAGTTGCATTTATTATCTATCTCGGTGTTAACAAGGGTATTGAGTCAATTTCAAAAGTACTTATGCCTGTACTTCTTGTTTTTGTTGTTGCGATCTCAATTTTTTCGCTCACCATTCACGGCACGGACGGCAGAACAGGCATTGAGGGACTCAAAGTATATGTTATACCAAGCTTTGCCGGAAAATCCGCTAAAGATATATTTATTGTTATAATTGACGCAATGGGACAGTTATTTTACAGTATCAGCGTTGCTATGGGCATTATGATAGCATACGGTTCTTATTTCAAAGATGACGGCAACTTGATGAAATCTATCAACCAAATTGAGTTTTTTGACACTTTGGTTGCATTTCTTGCCGGTGTAATGATAATTCCTGCTGTATATGTGTTCATTGGTGAACAAGGTATGGAAAACTCGGGTCCCGGTCTTATGTTTATCGCTCTGCCCAAGGTTTTTTCAGAAATGGGTTTCATAGGCAACATAATCGGAGCAGTTTTCTTCTTTATGGTTTTGCTTGCGGCTCTGACAAGCGCAATGTCTGTCTTGGAAGCGGTAGTCGCAAGCCTAATAGACGCTTTCGGCTGGTCAAGAAAGAAAGCAACAATAATTGAAAGCGTTCTTGCTCTTGTTATCGGAATTATTATTTGTCTGGGTTACAACTTATTATACTTTGAATTAAAGCTGCCAAACGGTTCAACTGCACAGATCCTCGATATTATGGACTATCTGAGCAATAATATCTTTATGCCGCTTGTTGCGATCAGCACATGCGTACTTATCGGCTGGATAATAAAACCAAAAACAATTATCGACGAGGCTACAAAGAACGGCGAGAAATTCGGAAGAAAATCTCTCTACATTGCAATGGTAAAATTCGTTGCGCCTGTATTGCTGTTTGTTCTTCTTCTCGGTTCTTTGGGTATAATTAAATAATTATTCTGAACAATTGACTCCCGAAATACAGATACATAAGTATTCGGGAGTGCTTTTTTTATATTACTATTCTATTGTATAAGCTTCATATATGCAGGTATTCTTTTCGGGTGTGATCGTGTAATTGATCTTCTCTGTCTGAGAAATACCGTTCAATACACCTATTTCTTTTATTACTGTATATGTATAAGGCTCGGTTATTCTGCCAATAAACTTTATTGTCGAATAATCAAGCTCGGCTGTTGACGGTGCGGACTGTATAAGCGGCAGCAGTGTATTCTTTCGTATAAAAACAACTACCTCATTACAGGGTATCTCGATAAAATAGTGACCTTTTGAATAATCTGTAAAAGTATAATCTGTTTCACTGCGGAATCGTACTGCGCACATATCCTCGGGAATATAAACGTATCTGCCCAAAGCGTTTGGCTCATATACGGGAGCGATCATAATATTTTCGCCAAAAATAAGCTGATCTTCAACAGCCTCTGCAAGCTTATCTCCCCTATATACAAACGAAAGAGGCTTAAACAGCATATCATCATTTTCACAAGCTTTTATATACTCGCTGTATATATACGGAATAAGTGCATAGCGTAATTTCAAAATGTTTCTGAAAGCCTCTTTGTTTTTAAATCTGTAATACTCTTGATCTTTCGTACCTAAAGCAGAATGATTTCTCATAAGGGGAGTGAATAATCCAAGAGCTATCCACCTTAAAGCCAATTCCTCGGTACAGTTATCTCCAAATCCTGTTAAGTCTGCTCCGCTGTACAAAAAGCCGCACATATTAAGCGAGGGAAGCATTTGAAGATTAAGTTTGATATGCGACCACCACGACTGATTATCACCCGTCCATATACCGCTGTATCTGTGCATACCTATATATGATGCTCTCGAAAAAATCAATATATTTTTATCGGGTGCGAGCTCTTTGAATGCATTTGCAGCAGAGGTCGTCATTTTATACCCATAGAGATTATGCACACGATCGTGACATATGACATTACCGTTAATATTATGATACATTGCGCTGTAATCTTCACCGCTGTTTGAAAGTCCCAGCACTGTATCTTTAAGCCCGAAATAATCGTATATTCCTATGTTTTTGCCCTTATATGAGGATATTTTGTCAAGTGCTTGTTCAAGCCGTTTCTCTGAATAGAATATTGCAGGCTCGTTCATATCGTTCCAGAAGCCGTCAATGCCCTTATCTGTCAAAAATTTATACTTCATACCGAACCACGCTGCTGCACTGTCATTGAGAAAATCAGGGAAACACACCTTTCCGGGCCACACGGCAGCAACAAAATCATTGCCCTGCTCGTCTTTGCAGAAATAATTGTTTGCTTTTCCCTCGTCATATACAGAATATCCGTCCTCTATCTTTACGCCTGCGTCTATTATCGGTACAAGGTGGATATTTTGCTGTGATACTTCTTTAACAAAGTTATCAAATTTGGGAAAACGCTCTTCGCTTATGGTAAAATCTTTAAAGCCTTCCATATAATCAATATCAAGATATACTGCGTCTAAAGGAAACCCGTTTTCTCTGTATCCGTCTATTACCTTTTGTACGTCCTTTGATGTATAATAGCTCCAGCGGCTCTGCTGAAATCCGAAAGACCAGAAAGGTGCTGTATAACTCTTCCCTATCAGCTTTCTGAATGACTTTACTATATCATAAGGAGTATCACCGTATATGATATACAAGTCGTAAACAGGAGAACCGACAGTTACGGTAAGAGTATCAATATCGCTATAACCTATATCAAATACAACTTTATCGGGATAATCTGTAAAAAGCCCGAATACATTTTCACCGTCAATAATTATAAAAGGGTGAGCACCGTATAAAGAACGCTTTGTTTCTGTATGCAGAGGATCATCATTGCAGTAGGATTCATATATCCAACCTCTTTTATTTATACCTCTTACGGCTTCGCCCAAACCATATATTTTGTCACCGCTGCCCATTTTGTATTCAAGCGTCTGTTTATTATCGCTTATTTGAATATAATCGGGTTTATCAGTACTTTCTTTTATGTCATACACTGCCGCATTTGTGGGTATAGGACTACCAAATCTGTACCTTTTTATTTTATCGCACATAAATATCAACTCCTGTAATAACATTATGTCACTATTATACAACAAATTTTAAAATGTTGCAATAATCAATATGTATTTATTCTTTCGCTATACATTGAAAAAAGCGTTATAATATGATACAATAATACAGAACAACAAAAAAGGAGAAAAATAATGGCTGATTTTGAAGTAAAGAAAAAGTGCGGCTGCGCAAGACGTGCGGTATTTACAACCGTACACGGTGTTATACAAACACCTGCTTTTATGAACGTTGCAACGTGCGGCGCAATAAAAGGCGCAGTTTCTGCATTGGACTTAAAAGATATTAAGTGTCAAGTACAGTTATGCAATACTTATCACCTGCACCTGCGCCCCGGAGACGAAAATGTAAAAAAGCTCGGGGGACTGCATAAATTTACACGTTGGAACTTTCCTATTCTTACCGACAGCGGTGGATTTCAGGTTTTCTCTCTTGCAAAGCTCAGAAATATAAAGGAAGAAGGCGTTACATTCGCTTCACATATAGACGGTCATAGAATATTTATGGGTCCCGAAGAAAGTATGCGTATACAGTCTAATCTCGGGTCAACAATTGCAATGGCTTTTGATGAGTGCATTGAAAACCCTGCCGAATACAATTATACAAAAAATAGCTGTGACCGCACTTTTAGGTGGCTTGTTCGCTGTAAAAATGAGTTGGAACGTCTAAACAGTATGGACGATACTATCAATAAAGAACAGCTATTGTTCGGAATAAATCAGGGCAGTACATATAATGATCTGAGAATTGATCATATGAAAAGGATCGCCGAGCTTGATCTGCCCGGTTATGCTATCGGCGGTCTTGCCGTTGGTGAAAGCACCGAAGAAATGTATGACATAATAGAGGCGGTAGAGCCGTTTATGCCTGAAAATAAACCTCGTTACTTAATGGGTGTCGGTACTCCGGCAAATATTTTGGAAGCAGTCAAGCGTGGTATTGATATTTTTGACTGCGTTATGCCCTCAAGAAATGCAAGGCATGCACACGTTTTTACAAGCGAGGGGTGCAGAAATATGTTTAACGCCAAATATGCTCTTGATGAATTGCCCATCGACCCCAACTGTGACTGCCCCGTTTGCAGAAATTTCAGCAGAGCATATATAAGGCATTTGTTTAAAAGCGGAGAAATGCTCGCAATGCGGCTTGCCGTTTTGCACAATCTTTATTTCTACAATAATCTTATGCAGAAGATAAGAGATTCTCTCGAAAACGATACATTTGAGAGTTTTTACAACGATAATATAGAAAACCTCGGAAAGAGAATTTAATAGTTGCATTATCAGAAAGATAATGTTATAATATAGTCTGAATTTAATATGAAAGGGTGTTACATAATAATGGATCAAAGCACAGGACAAATGATTCAGCTTATTTCAACAACTGTTATTATTGTTGTTGCTTTCTACTTTTTGCTTATCAGACCTCAGTCTAAACAAAAAAAAGAAGAGGAGCAGATGAGAAAAAACCTTGAAATAGGTGATGAAATTGTTACTATCGGCGGTATTGTGGGCAGAGTAGTAAATATTAACGACGATACCGATACTATGGTTATCGAAACAGGTGCTGACAGAACGAAGATAAAACTCAAAAAGTGGGCATTGTCTTCTGTTAACAACGAAAAATCTTCTGCAAAAAGCAGTGACGAAAAGAAAAAATAATAATACTAATGCATGGGCATTTCCGAAATATCATTTTTTCGGAAACGCCCTATATTTATTTGACATTATTTTATTATAGATATATAATAAATATATCAAATACTACAAAAGGAGCTGTTTTATATGAATAACAATATAATAATTATGGATCACCCTCTTCTTGCTCACAAGATAACCATACTCAGAAAGAAAACAACAGGTACAAACGAGTTTCGCAAGCTTGTTGAAGAAATAGCAATGCTTATGGGCTATGAGGCTATGCGTGATCTTCCGACAGCTAATATTGAGATAGAAACACCTATCGAGAAATGTGTGTCACCCGAAATTGCAGGTAAAAAGCTTGCTGTTGTGCCTGTGCTCAGAGCAGGTCTCGGAATGGTAAACGGTATTCTATCTCTCGTTCCTACCGCAAAAGTCGGGCATATCGGTTTATACAGAGATGAACAAACTCACGAACCGCATGAATACTACTGCAAACTGCCGCAGTCTATTAACGAAAGAGATATTTTTATTCTTGACCCTATGCTTGCAACAGGCGGTTCTGCGGCTGCGGCTGTTGATTTCGTAAAACAACACGGCGGCGAAAGTATTAAATTTCTCTGTATTATTGCAGCCCCCGAGGGTTTAAAGAAGCTATCTGAGGCACACCCCGATATTAAAATATATGTAGGTCAATTAGACCGCTGTCTGAACAAAGACGCTTATATATGCCCCGGATTGGGTGACGCCGGCGACAGAATTTTCGGCACAAAATAATAATACCATAATTCAAAAACACCGTACACAATGTTATCTGTACGGTGTTTTACTATCCAAAAAAATCCTGCCCGATGTTTCACGGACAGGATAATAATATTAAGACAGTTTTTATGTGCCAATAAAGCTCTGCTTGATTTTTTGAATGATGTCATATGCTCCGCTTAAAAAGAGATTTGCTTTTGTTGTATTAAGCTTGTCGCTCTTAAAGCTGTACTTAACATCAAAGAACATACTTATAATGACAGGCCAGATAAGTGTACTTGCACTTAACACAAGCATAACTGCCGGGATAATAACCGGTACTGTGAAAACAGTTTTGTTGTCGTGAGATACCTCAATA
>JAFOMO010000277.1 GCA_017418905.1 Clostridia bacterium
ATTCTGATTATCAAAATTCACATGTCCATCTTCTTTTTCAATGATCGTATGAACAGGAATTACGGTATCGTCCTCAAAAACAATTTCCAAGTCAAATTTTGCCATGAGCGAACTTGATACAATTTTTGGTATTACATTTGGCGTAATAATAACAGAGTTCAAGTTACTTATCACCGTATAAGCATTTTCTTTAATTACATCGCTTATACCTCCATTAAAAGTGTCGCTTCCTGCGGCTCTTTGATAATAAGTAATATTCTTTGCAGTTAAGCTGCCCTTAACTGCACTGCCATTTTCAAACTCGGCATTAAAGTTAATACCTTTTACCGAATTAAGGCTATGCTGTGTTCCTACGCTTGCCGAATCGTCTACTGCTATTGCAAAAGCATTGTAGCGGTATCTGTAATCGTTGCTGATTCCGTCGTAATATGTTACTATGGGATCTCCCTGCTTTAATGTCGGCATATCATCATTTTCATCGGCGCTTACCGACATACCGAGAACACCGGTTATCGCAGAGAATACCAGCATAAGAGCTAACAGCTTTGCACAAGACCTTTTCAGTTCGCTTAAAATTTGACTCATTGTGTGACTCATTCCTTTCAATAAATAATGCTTTTAGAATACCATTAAAAACAAATATAATACAAAATATTATTCCCGTGGTTAATTCTAACATAATAAATAACAGAAATAAAGGGGTTTAATTGCATAAAAAAAAATTTGTCACTTTTACTATAAAAAAACAGCACCATAGTATTCTATGGTGCTGAATGTTAAACTAAAGTGTAGTTTATATGAACAAATATTGATTAATAATCCGATACCAAACCAACAGCGTGTCTCTGAATGATAAGTGCGTCTGCTGCTGTAACCTTGCCGTCGAAGTTTGTATCTGCATTGATCTTATTAGCAGCGTCAAGCTGGTTCAAACCGATAGCACTTCTTACTACGAGAAGAGCGTCAACTGTTGAGCTCTTGTTATCGCCGTTAACGTCACCAACAGTAGCATCGGAGCAGATAGCCTTGATAACAACTGTGCCGCCTATCTGATCGTCCAACTCATCAGCATAAACGTCAACCATATCTTTGACCTGACCGTTATAGATGCGATAGCTCTCGCCTCTTGAAGTCTGCTGCTGGAAGTAGAGCTGATCTGAGTTTCCAAACCACTCTGCAGTACCCATAAGAGCAGCATTTGCACCTGGAGCATAGTCGTCATTACCGCAGTCAAGAGTAATACCGATAGCACCCTTGCCGCTCGGAATCTTAAAGTTGTTTGTATCAACAGTAATATAACCTGCTGTAGTGGACTTGCCGGATGCAAGTGTAGTCCACTTTGAAGAATCAGCAACAGGAGCACCGTTGCCATCAACAGGCATATAATATGCTGTATAGTTTACACCGGAGTTCTGTGTCTCGAAGATAACCTTCTGGAGATACTTGTGAGCAGAATCGAAATCATAAACGTTTGCATAAGTAGCCTCGGAAGCGTACTCATCGTAGCCTGTCAAAACGTAAGCAAACCATGTTGCGCCCCACTCTTCGTTCTGATAAATAACATCGTGGCTGTTTGTAGTTCTTGCGCTTGTTACAGCAACGTTGTTGCCCCATGTAGCGGAGTCGAGGAGGTATCTGTCATAGTAGGAGATCCAAAGATAACCATGGTCGCAATACTCTTCACCCCAGCTGTTCTTGATGAGCCATGCACCGTCATAAGAAGGACGGCAGTCTGATCTGAAGTTATTTTTGGAGTAATTATCGTCCCAACCAATGATCGTGATAGCATGACCTGCATACCACAATGTATCATACGGTGAATAGTAAGCTGTCATATCATCATTGTAGCCGTCACCGCTGTTATAAGAAGCACCTACTGCGCCGTATCTCATAATAGCTGTTTTAACAGTATCAATGTCGTTATTGATATAAGCATAACCTGTAACATGATAAGGTGTTTCGCCTGAGTTCCAGTTTGTCGGATAAGTATTGTTTGCAGTAGGATCATACGGGAAATCCTTCTCAAACTTAGCACCCTGCCAAGAAATATTATAGCCTGCGCCGATCATGCTCCAGCCGCCCATATCAAGACCTTCCATAAGCCAGCCGTTGCCCTTTGAGTGAGTAACTGTAGAGAACCATGCAAGGTGGTTTTCTGCAAGATCCTGCTTGCCTTTGCCGTCAATGCCTAAGAAAGCCTCAAGAGTACCCATAGCTGAGAATGCCCAGCATGTGCCGTGGTCGCCCTGATCTTTGATAGGTGTAGTGTCTGTCTTATAAGATGTCGGAAAAGCCTGTGAAGGTGTGAGTACCGAACCAACTGCGCTGTAAGGCGAAATGCCTACGCCCTTGGGGTCAACCTTTACGTCGCCTTTAATATAAGACTTATACAGATCGGAATAGCCCAATGAAGATGCTTCCATTTTAGATGCAGGCATATTCTCAACAGTAGCAGCACCGGCAGTTACTCCTGCAGAAGCGATCATAGATCCTGCCAATGCGAGTGTAACGATCTTTTTAACTATTGATCCATTCATTTTTGTTTCCTCCCATAATAAAAAAATTATCATCGTATGCAGAAACACCGCACACGTATATATAACATTATAACAGATTACATTCAATTTGTAAACAAGAATAATAACTAACTTTTTATCTTGATTTTTTGCTATTTTGACAAAGCGACAGTTGTTTTCTTATCCCAATCGTTATCTGTAAGTATTACCGCCTCGCACGTACTGAGGTTATATATGACGGAATACTGCAAATTATCAGGAGATGCAACATTCTCCAGAAGCTCAAAGCCCTCATCAAGCGACAAGATACCGCTGCTGTTATACAGCGAATCATACATAAAGTCATACCTTACATAACCTGCTTTATCGGCTTCATATGCGCCGACCTTTGATTCATCGAGCCATTTTTTGTATAAATCCGGGAAAACATAGCCGTCTTTATCAAATTCTTCTTCCATATTATTAAAGTTAGCAGCTATCTGATAGGGTTTGTCGCTCTTGATAACGTACATCTTACCGTTGACAAATTCAACAAGCGCACTTTGCCCTGTGCTGTCGGCAATGACAAACTGCGCCATAAACGCAGGGTCAAAGTAGAGATTATACTGATCTATCAGTGCTATTGCATTGTCAACGGTATCTGCATGATCGAGTATCAATCGCACTGCGGCAAACACACCGATCGGCGTTCTGCTGCCTGATTTTTGTTTTCTTGCGTAATTCACCTGAAGAACCGCAGCCGACACACCCTTCTCATTTACTCCATCTGTGGGGAAATACGGTGCAGCAAAGGTCTTGACGTCCATTCGCTGGGGAAGTCTTTCGTTATTGAAGCCTAAGAGATTCATATTCACCGCAGAAATAGACTTATAAGCATCCTTTGGAGCTGTTACAAGTATCATTACAGGATTAGTTTTATAATCGTAATTTCTCGCAAGAAACCTGTTGTTTCCCTGATCTCTGAACGTAAACACCGAGCATGCCCTATCCGGCGGCGTACCATTTATTGTTGAGCTTATATCTATACCGAATATACTTATATTATCGCTTATCATGCTGTCGATATATCGGTAATACTCGTTATTGTCGGACGCCCCCTGTTCCAGAAATTCATCGAAATGATAATCCGCATAATATTCCATTGTATAAAGGTCTGTTCCCTCAACAAGTGAAACAGACAGCAGGGTACGCAGTTCATTGAAATAGCATACACCCGATACGCAAAGCACTGCCACAACAAGCAAAAGCATAACAGTGCTTATTCTTTTTATTATTTTTTTCATAAATTATCACGGAATCCAATTAGCAGTTAGCAATTGCAACAAACAACATCATATAAATCACATAGACCCTTAGTATAGCATAGTAATAATTACAATTGCATTCAATAAACATACCGGTTTATTGTGTGCAAACTCGTTATTGCATACAGGCGCATGCCTTCTGCTAATTGAATTAAATGTTGTTATCATACGGTGCGTCTTCTTCCTCTGCGGGAGAATCGTCACCAAAATCGAGATCGGTAAGGTCATCAAGTGAATCATTCTCTTCTTTGCTCTCAGCATTTTGCTGTGCAAGCTTAGCAGGATCAATTTCGATC
>JAFOMO010000278.1 GCA_017418905.1 Clostridia bacterium
AAAATTCGCAGCAAACATAATTAAACCGTTACTGCATTGTATGCGGTCAAAGTAGGGGGAATAGCTCTAACCGAATAAAATTGAATGTTATAGTTTTTTTATTTTGGCTGCGCACGCATTATCGGATAATAAAGCCAAACATTCACAGCACACGAACAAAGTATTGGTGTTTTGAGAGTTGAGTAGCTGTTTTTGACTAATTCCATTCCGAATACTATTTTTATTTGTGTTATGCAAGCATGTTATTAATTTCTTCTTCTGTAAAGCCTTTTTTGAGGAGCTTAGTAATAATTTCTTTACGTTCCGATTCTTTGCCTTGTTCTTTTCCGATTTCAATGCCTTGTTCTCTTCCGATTCCAATGCCTTGTTCTTTTCCGATTTCAATGCCTTGTTCTCTTCCGATTCCAATGCCTTGTTCTTTTCCGATTTCAATGCCTTGTTCTTTTCCGATTTCAATGCCTTGTTCTCTTCCGATTTCTATACCTTGTTCTCTTCCTATCCCTATGCCTATGTTTGTTGCTGCTGTTATTTTGGTTGCTTCATCATGCAAACGTTTTTCTCTGTAATAAACTGCTTCTCTTAGCTTTTCATCTGCGCTAAGCTCACGCAATTTAACGATAGTTTGCTTTATCTCCGGACTTGTTGTAGTATTTTCAATTTCCATAAGCTCACCTTCCGTTTCTGAGTTAATAAGCTTCAGCCATTCTTCCATACGTCTTCTGTTCTGAGATTTACCGACTTTTTTCAATTCAAAGAAATGGATTGAGAATTTATCCGAAAGAATTTCGTGACGCTCTTTTTCCATAACTTTGAAATGAGAGTGATAATCTTCACAGTCAAACATATTAAAGTTTATGATGTTTATACATATAGTTTGTTTCAGTTCGTCATAACCTTCTCCGGATTTTAATTCATCACTGTAGATTTTTGCCCAGTAAAAAAGTGTTCTGTCGTTAAAATAAGGTTCTGCGTTGACCTGCATTTCGATATTTACGATTTTATCATCTACTTCGAGCTTTAGGTCAAGTCTGCTGAATTTTTGATATAAATAATCGGGTGTTATTTCTGTATTATTAATATAGATCGCACTGATACTATCTCTCGGAATTTCAAGCATATCAGATAAAAAAGCGGCTATAATATCCTTGTGATTTTCATTGCCAAACATACGTTTAAAAACAATATCAAGCTTTAGCTTTATTATTTTTTCCGTTTTGTTCATGGTTATCACCTCTCAAATGTATTATATCATAAATAAAAAAGAAACGCAATATCCGATATATATAGTAATACCGCACTTGAAACAGCGTCATAAGTGCGGTTTTGTCTTTATTAGTGCTATGCAAGCAGGTCTTTTATTTCGTCATCAGTAAATCCTTTTTTGCGGAGATTTGTGATTATTTTATTAACTTCTGATTCTTTTGCTTGTTTTTTCCCAATTTCAATACCTTCAAGATAACTTTGCCAAAAAGTATTAGCATAGAATTTTGCAAAATATGATATATAACTATTTGTATAATCTTCACCGTAAAATTCTGTTAATTTGTTGTCAGCAGCAATTCTCTTTGCTTGTTTTATGCCCTCATTTAATGCATTTTCGTATAATTCTTTTTGTGTAATTGTTGTCATTATTGATCACCCTCATTCGCCGTATTTGAAGTGTTTTTCTTTGAAGAGGTAGTTTCCGTTTTTTTGGGCTGTTCCTTTATCCTGCCTGTTGCTTTGAAATAAGTGTCAAGCATTGTTTTGGCAATGCCCATTGAATATTCGCCCTTTCCGCCGTGTTCTACCACAACGGCAACTGCGACTTCGGGCTTGTCGTATGGGGCATAGGCTATAAACGTAACATTATCCGAGCCGATATTCTCCGCTGTGCCTGTTTTTGCGGCGATAGGTACGCTGTATTTTCCGAATATGTCTTTAGCAGTACCCGAAGTCACTACATCACGCATACCCTGCTGTACAGTTTTAATATTCGCCGCAGATACTCCTACCGTGTTCATAACATCAGGCTGTGAGCTGTCGAGAATTACGCTCTCGCCTTTAAAATCTGTAATGTGATCTACAAAGTGTGTTCTCAGACGTACACCGTCATTTGCGATAGTTGCCGCATACGCTGCCATTTGTATGGGAGTGAATGCATTGTCCGATTGTCCGATAGCCGCCTGGCAGGTGTTTCCTTCATACCAGGTCGTTGAATCCCTGCCTGCAAGAATACCTGTGCTCTCATACAGCTCTATACCCGTATGTACTCCGAGTCCGAATTTTTCTGCGTACAGATCCATTGTATCAATGCCGAGTCTGCGCCCCACGTCTGCAAAGAAATAGTTGCACGACTGAGCTAATGCGCCACGCACGTTTAAATTCTCGTGATAACCTAAGCATTTGATTATATCGGTTTTGTAGTAGTCGTAATTCTGACTGCAAAAAATAGTAGAGCTGTCTGTAATAATGCCCTCTTCAAGAGCAGCCGCAGCAACACACGGCTTAAATGTTGAGCCGACTATGAAATTACCCGTCAACGCTCTGTCGAATAACGGGAGCTTATCATCACCGACAAGCTTTTCATAATAATCGTCATCTGTATTATACTTTTGCAGATCGAATGACGGATAACTCGAACACGCAAGCACACCGAAGTTGTTTACATCTAACATAACAGCCGCACCTGCTATGCAGTCGCTGTAAGTCTTGCCTGCCTCTTTGACGTATTTCTCTAAAGCCTTGTCTGTTGCCTGCTGCAAAGACGAGTCTATTGTTAAATATACTGTGTTGCCCGGTACAGCCTTAACAGTTTCGGTTTCTTCTATAACTGCGCCGTCTGAGGTCTTTGTAATTCGCTTTTCGCCGTTTGTACCTCTCAGATAGCTTTCGAGTGCGTATTCTATGCCGCTTTTTCCTATTCTGTCGTTATAGCTGTAACCCTCTGCTTTAAGCTCGTTGTATTCGTCCTGCGATATTGCGCCTACCGTTCCCAGCAAATGAGGCGCAAGAGTACCCTCTTTGCAGAAACGCAGAAATGTTCCCGTACACTCAACACCAGGGAAACCCTGCGAATTTTCGAGTACAACAGCGATCATATCACGGCTTATGTTATCTGCGAATTTATACGGATTAGAATTGCTGTATCCCGTGAACTCCATATTGTAACGAACACTTATTATGTCACGCAATTCCTTTTGGGTATAAAGTGACGAGTCTATCTCGTAGTGTTCGACAAATTCGTTCATACAGTCCTGAGCTGTGGCATACTTATTCATATTGAGCATACTTTTGCTCTTGATAAAGTCAATTGTATTGTCGAAACCTTCTTTAAACTGAAAAATACCGTTATTGTCTATATATATGGGGAGTTTATCTATCCACGGTTCTTTTCTCAGCTCCATAAGACCTATGAGCTTATGTATAATTTCGTTTTCCGAATTTTCTTTCATATAAAGCTTGTTGAACATAATTCGATAGCCCGAATCATTGATAACAAGCTGTTTTCCGTTTTTGTCGAGTATCTCCCCACGGCTTGCCTCTGTTGTCATAGTATAAGAGGCGGCTGAGAGTACCTCTTCTTGGTACTCGGTGCTTTCGATTATCTGCCACTTGAACAGCCTCACAGCAAACGAGGCAAAAATAAAAACGGTCATAAGCGAGCAAATAGCCGCTCTTACGGCATTAGAACCGAGTGTAACTTCTTTTTTCTTCATAAAAAATCTCAACTCTTAACACTTAACT
>JAFOMO010000036.1 GCA_017418905.1 Clostridia bacterium
GATAATTCAAAGATCACAGCTGATCGAGAAATTGAACTGAGACTGCCTTTTGATATGAACACACTCAATTGTATAACAGAGATCATAAAAGAAAAAGATTTAACTGTTGAGCTTGATGTTTCTTTTGTTTACTCAAATATTATTGAATTGCACGATCAGCTTATTAAAGAAGCTGTGCTCGACTCAAAGAAAAAAGCAGAAATGATCGCAGAAGCAATGGGACAAAAGGTTATAGGTATTAACACTTTAACAGTAGGCGACAGATATAACAACTATGAAGCTGAGAGAGAATTTATAACAGGCGTTCATTGTTTATGCGAAGCTACAAGTTTCAAATCAAATAAACTACAAGCCCCTGTCACTACTGAATCTGAAAATGTTTCGGTAGAATGGATTATTGAATAAAAATATTAGACTGATTAAATCAAGATATTATTACTGCTCCCCCGTTTTCATATGATACGGGGGTATTATTGAAAGAAGATGTATTTATGCTATTCAACGAATTTGGCGATAAAAATTTCCCTTGTCTGCTGCTTTTACACGGTATGATGCAGGACTGGCGCAGTGAGTATAAGATACTGGGGCCGCTTGAAAAGCATTACAGACTTATCATTCCGGCGCAGGACGGGTTTTATGACGGCAGCAGTGACTTTATCTGTTTTGCAGATCAAGCCCGACAGATAGAGGAGTACATAATACAAAATCACAGCGGAAAAGTACAAGGTGCTTACGGTGCTTCGCAAGGCGGACTTATGCTTACCGAACTGCTTTCACGAAACAAAATTGATTTGGGTACTGTAATAATGGACGGCTACGGTCACGGGGAGTTTTTGATGAAACATTCGGATGAATGCTGTAAAAAAATACATGATACTATCAGCAAGAAAATTTAAGTTTTCAACATTCCTTTGTTTCAATGTTGAAAACTTTACTAAATACCATTAAGGCGGCAGAATAAAAAATAGTATTGCATTATTTCTAATAGTTGTGATAATAATAATGTTCCCGGGGTTGGCAGAGAAATTAAAACCAAAACCCGATATTTACAGTGAAAATTATCATCCGTAATTTTGTATTAAAAATGTAAACCCTCACGGCAGCAATGAACCGTGAGGGTTTTTTATCTGTAATTAATACAACCGATCAAAAACTTTGACCGCATGATGTAAAGTATCGGTTTTATTGCGTCTAACCGTATTATCTGATGCGGCTTCCCTGCGGAATATCGTCCGCAAAAATGACCTTTACATTACCGTCGGGGCAGTCTGCCGCAAGAATCATACCTTGACTTTCAACGCCGCAAAGCTTTGCAGGCTTTAAGTTTGCAACGATAATAACAGTATGCCCTATAAGCTCTTCGGGCTTGTAATACTGCGCAATACCCGAGGCAACACATCTCTCTCCCGTACCGTCGTCAAGAGTAAGCTTTAAAAGCTTTTTAGACTTCTTCACAGGCTCACAGGCTATTACCTTTGCCGTTCTAAGCTCAACCTTTGCGAAATCTTCGATACCAATAAGTGCCGTACCCTCGCACTTTTCGGCAGGCTTTTGCGTTTCGGCTTTCAATGCCTGCTGTGCTTTCTTTGCGTTTTCTTCAATAATAGCATTAAGCTCGTCAATTTCCTTTTGTACGTCTATTCTCGGGAAAATTACCTCGCCTCTTTTTACGGTGACATTCTTGTCAAGCACACCGAAAGTACCTGCATTTTCATAAGTTGTGCAGTCCTTTGACGCACCTATTTGTTCCCAAATCTTCGGCATGGTAGAGGGCATAAAGGCAGAAAGCAGAGTTGACACTATTCTTATAGTATCAAGCAGATTATAAAGCACAGTCGCAAGTCTTGCCTTCTGTGTTTCGTCTCTGCCGAGTACCCAGGGGGCTGTTTCGTCAATATATTTGTTTGCACGAGATACTACGGTGAATATCTCTGCAAGAGCGTTGTTGAGCTGAGTTTTGTCTATATACTCGTCTGTTTTGTCACGCAAAGCAGAGGCGCACGCTATAAGGTCGCTGTCGAACTCGCCCTCTTGTCTGTCGTCGGGCAGAGTACCGCCGAAATATTTCTCAACCATTGCAACTGTTCTTGAAACGAGGTTGCCCAAACCGTTTGCAAGGTCGGCATTTATTCTCTTTATCAGTACTTCATTTGAGAATGAGCTGTCCGAGCCTAAAGCCATTTCTCTGAGTATATGATAACGGATAGAATCTGCGCCGTATCTCTCACCGAGTACAAACGGATCGACAACATTACCCAAAGATTTACTCATCTTTTCGCCGTTGAAGGTGATCCAGCCGTGTACGGCAAGATGTTCGGGAAGCGGAAGATCAAGAGCCATAAGTATTGCAGGCCATATAATTGCGTGGAATCTCATAATATCCTTAGCAACCATATGAACATCGGCAGGCCAGAACTTGTTGTAGTCGTCAAATCTGCCGTTGTCATAGCCCAGAGCCGTAATATAGTTTGAGAGAGCGTCTACCCATACATAAACAACGTGCTTTTCGTCAAAGGGTACGGGAATACCCCATTTAAAGCTTGTGCGAGATACACACAGATCTTCAAGACCCGGTTTGATAAAGTTGTTTACAAGCTCGGTCGCACGAGTTTTCGGGCGCAGATAATCTGTTTCGGTGAGAAGCTTTTCTATTCTGTCTGCAAAGGGCGACATTTTGAAGAAATAAGCCTCTTCCTTAGCCTCTATAACATCTCTGCCGCACTCGGGGCATTTTCCGTCTGCAAGCTGGCTGTCTGTCCAGAAGCTTTCACAGGGGGTGCAGTATTTGCCGCTGTACTCGCCCTTATAGATATAGCCTTTATCGTATAATGCTTTAAAAATTTTCTGCACCGATTCAATATGATAGTCGTCGGTAGTTCTTATATATCTGTCGTAATCAACATTCATATAATTCCATAATTTCTTGAATATCTCAACTATCTCATCAACATACTGTTTCGGGGTGATGTTCTTTTCTTTGGCTTTCTGTTCTATCTTCAAGCCGTGTTCGTCCGTACCTGTCAAGAACATTACGTCATAGCCCTGCATACGCTTATAGCGTGCAATAGAGTCACAAGCAACGGTTGTGTAGCAGTGACCTATATGCGGATTTCCCGAGGGGTAATAAATAGGTGTGGTGATGTAGAATTTTCCTTTACTCATAAATTCAGCCTCCTGTTCAGATATGATACACACTACTATTATAACAAATTTCAAGGATTTTTCAACTATTATTTTCAGGGGAGGGCAATACAGCCTTGTATTTTTATATGAATGTCGTATTGTTGACGTTTTCGACAAAAACAGCGTTGATATTTTATTTATTTTTATTATTTAATTAATTTTGGTATTATGTTACAATAAAGAGTGAAGGGAGGGCTTTGTTTATGGCAGTATGTTTGGATAAACAGAACTTTGAAGAAAAATTTCCCGAGATAGCTCAAACCGAGCTGTGGAAAATTTTCCGAAAAAAAGCAAACAAAGAAGGCTATTCTGCCGAATTTGTTTCTGCTGTCAGCAGAATATGTGAGCTTGGACTTGAAAAGTCGAAAACTATCATGACATTCTTTCCGACTTTTACGCTTCATGACAATACACACATACGCAATGTGTGTGACTGGATGTTCTGGCTGTTGGGCGGCAGAAAAGAAAACGGCAAAGTAAAAAAAGGCAAAGCAAAAGAATTAACTACAAGAGAAGCTGCAATGCTTTTAATGTCTGCCTGCTGTCACGATATTGGCATGAGCGTTGACAAAAATCAGCATGAGCAGCTCAAAGTATATAATGACAAATGGCAAAAATACTTTGAAAAGAATGTAGAAGATCAGCTTCGCTATAATAAAGCTAAGGCTGAAAAAGAGAAGAAAAAATCAGACAATAAAGACAAGGACGAAAAAGAGATCGAACTTATAACAGAAGAAATGCTTCGCAATTACGTTCGCTCTTATCATCATGAACGAATTGCAGAAATAATTTCACCTGATAAATGGGGGCGTGATCTGACAGACAACGGTCTTTATCTGTCCGATCTGATAACTCTGTGCAAAAGTCACGGCGAAAGCTTAAATTCACTGCGCATAGATGCGCCGTTGAGCTTTGATATGCGTCTGTGCGCCGTATTGCTCAGGCTTGCCGATATTCTCGATTTTGACCCTACAAGAGCACCTGATTCTTTATTCAAGCATATGAAGCTTGACGAACCCACGAACAAAGAAACAAGCATAAGCAGCCGTGAATTTCAAAAGAATGCCGTAGGAAAATTTATCGTCAGCGGCAATAATATTACCTATTCTGCAAGTATGGATGACCCACGGCTCAGAAAAGAGGTCGAAGGCTATATTGATTGGGTAAACTATGAGCTTACCTCTTGCAGGCAATATATAAAAACATATAATACGAACTGGAAAGACCTTAGTCTGCCCGAAAATATCATACCTCGGATCGACATGAACTACTGCGAATCGGGCGAATTTATGATAACTATGGAGCAGGACAATATAATAAACCTGTTAAAGGGTGAAGATCTGTATTCCGATAAGTATGTATTCGTGCGTGAGCTTTTGCAAAATGCAATAGACGCTGTTCTCTGGAGAGAAAAAATCGACAATATGTTTGTAGCAAAAGACAACGGCAAGATCAAGATAACAACATGGATAGATAAAGACAACGGTCAAGGGTGGTTTCGCATTGAAGACAACGGCACAGGAATGAATGTTGAAATAATCAAAAAATACTTTCTGACAATAGGGCGTTCCTACTATCAGTCCGATGATTTCAAACGTGACGGAAACGGTAAACCGGAGTACAACCCTATAAGCCGTTTCGGAATAGGTATTCTCTCGTGCTTTTTGACTGATGAAAACAACACTCTTGAAGTATCAACAAAGCGTGCAGGCTCGCCTGCCGTCCGACTAAGCGTTACGGGCTTGAAAGGGCTTTACCGCCTTGC
>JAFOMO010000279.1 GCA_017418905.1 Clostridia bacterium
CACAGCCGCTGTTAATGACGGTACTCAGGCGACAGAGGTTACGGATAATACCTCAAAAGATACGGAGAGTACAGAAGTCACAGCCGCTGTTAATGACGGTACTCAGGCAACAGAGGTTACGGATAATACTATTGCCGAAGAGATCATCGTTTCAGATACAAGCATTGTAATAATTGATGATAATGAAACCGAAGAGGACGATTTTGACGAAGAAGTGCAGGTAGAAGACGAACCTGTTTTTGATGAATCGCTTGACGATCTCGACGATATAGACATTGACGAGCTTGCAGACCTTGATTTAACTATTGATATTTCAGTTTCGGACAGTAAAAATATTACACCTGTCGAAACACCTAAGCCCGTTGTTCCCGTTATTGACATTACCCCCGAGAATACCGAAAACACTGAAAAAACGGAAAACAACGAAAAGACAGATACACCGCAGACAGACGAAAAACAGACAAACCCCGAACCTGTAACGACAGAGGAAAAGACCGATATTCAGACGGTAAAAGCCGAGACTTCAAGCAGTGATACAAAGACCGGAACAGCCGTTTCGGACAAAAAGTCAAGCTTTTTCTCAAAGACGAAGGATAAGCTTGTTGAAATGTGGAATACAAAGTCTGAACCCGTTTCTCAGGATAATTCCGAAACACATAAGCCGAATATTTCAAAAATATCCGTACCAAAATTTGCGGCAGCGGTTTTGTCAAAAACGGAGAAGAACGAACCGCAGACGACAAATGTACAGCCTGCCGAAGAAGTTGTTGCGATAAACGAAGAAGCACAGACGCAGAGCGAAGAAAAAACAGATATTTCAAATGTACCTGTTGAAAATAAAGATCCGTTCCCAGATGCCGAGCCTACTCCTATTCTGCGTGATGATGAGGACGAAGAGGACTTAGACGAGGTAACGGGTGAAGAGCTGTATAAAGACCTGTTCAATACAGAATCCGAGCTTGATAAGTTTAAAATAAAGCTTTACGGCGAAAATTATAAAGAAGAAACAAAGGCAGAGAAAAAGCCTTCCCGCCCGAAAATGACTGTTATTACAAATGACAGCCTTATCGAAAGCGATATTGACCGTGAAAAGGTTCGCAGTTCTCTGAATGTGGTAGAGCGTGACCCCAAAGACGTTATACTTACCGAAAAGCAGCGCAAGCAGGAAGAAAACAACAGAATGGTTCTCGAAAAGTGCGAGATATATGACCAAGAAACCGCACAGCGCAGAGCCGAGGCGAGAAAAGAACGTCACGAGCGCACTGCAAGAGAATACGAAAAAAGATTTGAAAATATCAAGCACGTAACAGAGCTTAACGCAGAAGATTATGTAATACCCGACTCAATAGAATTTATCAAGGTCAAATCGGGCAATTTCATTGAATCGGTAAAACATGAGTATGATTTTTATATCGGTTACTTACAGCTAAAAGAGGGTGTCCGCAAGCAGATAAATAAAGATGTTCCCAAAACCGAGGAACAGGAACAGCCCCCCGTACAAACGGCTGATAAGCCCGAGACACCGCCGCAGCCCGAAAAGCGTGTGCCAAAACCGACAGCACCTAAGAGCACCTATGCAAAGAGAAACGATAAACTCGGCTCTGTAATAGACGCACTCGACGAGTTGGACAGAAAGAACCCCGATTCATTTGAATACAGAAGTGATGACGACGCTTCATCTGTAAGGCGCAGACTGAGAACAGAGCTTGCAAGATATAAGTCACGCTTTACAATGTCTATGCTGCTTACAATAGCGTTGACGATATTGTGTTTGTTCAGCAGTAAATTCTCCGTAGGCGCAGGCGAAAACGCAGCAGGCGGCGCAGTGAGAGTATTTGCAGTTCTGAACTTCATTATTTATGCGGCAGAGTTCTATAATGTGCGCTCGATCATCAAACACGGCTTCAGGCGCATCACAAAGCTTGAAACAAACCGTGATACCATAATAGCTGCCGCAAGTACAGCAGCCGCATTACAGGCATTTTTAGCAATATTTACCCCCGGCTCTTTCTTAAAGGGCGGTATGAATCTATACACGATAATCATAATGTTTTTGCTCACCGTAAACACATACGGCAGATACAAAAATACTCAGAGAATAAGTATGAATTTCCGCTTTGTTGCAGATTCCGATCAGAAGTATACTGCGAAGTTTTTCAGCGATCAGAGAATGCTTGCAACGCTTCTCAGCGGTACAAGAAACGAACGCTCCGAGCTTGTTTTCCAGAAGAAAACGGCTTTCTTGAAGCACTTCATCAGACTGTCAAGAGAGCATGACCCCGGAGAAGAGTTCGCCACAAGGCTTGCTGTTCCCGCATTTTGTATAACGGCTTTAGTTACGATCATATATGCCGTACTCTCAAAGAATTTCTGTGACACGGTGTCATTCCTTACCATAATGCTGTGTACATTTGTTCCCGTATGTTCGCAGACGCTTGGTTCTCTGCCGCTGTGCAGACTTGCAAAAACGGCTCTCGACAATAATTCAATGGTTGTTGGTTATCCTGCGATAAAAGAATTTGCCGACAGCGCAGCACTTATGATAGACGCTAAGGAGCTGTACCCAGAGGGCGCAGTACATATGGAAACGCTGAAAACCTTTGACGATCGCCGAAAGGACGAAGCGGTTCTTGCCGCCGCCGCTGTTATGATAGCCGCAGGCGGAGCAATGGCAGGAATGTATGACGAGCTTATAAAGGATAATAAA
Organism: Clostridia bacterium; assembly: GCA_017418905.1. Classification (GTDB taxonomy): domain Bacteria; phylum Bacillota; class Clostridia; order Oscillospirales; family Acutalibacteraceae; genus RUG592. Next base: position 2,708 of record JAFOMO010000279.1, read on the forward strand.
AAGGTTCTGCCTTCTGCCGATAATGTAATGTATCTTGACGGAAAAGGACTTATAGGCTGGGTAAACGGCGAGCGTTACTTTATAGGCACAAGAGAGCTGCTTATCTCGCAGGGAATAGAGCCTATGCCCGTATCGTATGAAAAGCAGCAAAAGAAAGACGGCGGAGAGATACTTTATATTGCCCGTTCCGGTCAGCTTGCTGCTATGTATATAGTAACATACAGTGCAAACGGTCGAGTAGCAGACGTTCTTTCAAGTATGGAGTCAACAGGAGTCAATCTGCTCATCAGAACGACAGACCCCAACATTACGGCAGAACGCATTGCAAAGGATTTCGGTATTTCGTATCAGAATATAAAGATACTCGAACAGAAGAACTCTAACGTCATTCGTGACGAGATGATAGGCAAAGAGAGATCATATCCTGCATTTATTGCCACAAAGGGCGGTGTAACGTCCTTCGGCAAGGCACTTACCGAGTGTATACAGACAAAAGAAAACATTTCTATGTCGATCGCAATTCAGATAGTTGCAGTAATTCTCGCAGTGCTTGTGGTTGTTCTTTTCGGATTATTTGCAGGTGTTGTACACATTCATGCTGTTCACTGCTTTATTTGTACGGTATTCTGGACAGCAGCGATCCTTGCAGGTCCCGCAATGCTGCATAGATTTCAGCACAGCAGCAGACTATAATACATATATAGTAAATGACATAATTCTTGACCTAATGAACGTTTTTTAAAGCGGAAAGCGGAAATATTCAGTTCAAACTTTGTTTTTATCACGCCGCACATATCACTATCCGCTATTAGTCAAATCAGGATCATTTCAATGACGTTTACTATAAAAGAGGGACTTTGCCGATGACAGCAAAGTCCCCGTTTTTAAGGAGAGAAAAACAATGAAAATTGCACCCTCGTTTTTATCCTGCGATTTTTCTAAGCTCGGTGAAGAGCTTGTAAGAATGGATAAAGCCCATGCAGACCTCATACACTTAGATGTAATGGACGGTCATTTTGTACCTAATATCACATTCGGCGCACCCGTAATAAAATGGGCAAGACCTTATACAAAGCTTCCCTTTGACGTACATCTGATGATCTCAGAGCCGCACCGTTATATAAAGGACTTCGCACAGGCAGGCGCAGACATCATCACCTTTCATACGGAGTGCGGCTCAGATATATCTTCAACTATCGACTTAATATCTTCATACGGTATAAAACCGGGACTTGTAATAAAGCCAAACACTCCTGCAAGCGATGTTTTTCCGTATCTCGACAAGCTTTATATGGTGCTTATAATGACAGTTGAACCGGGCTTCGGCGGTCAATCATTTATGGCTGATATGCTGCCAAAGGTCAAGGAAATAAAGGACTATGCAAAGAGTATAGGCAAGGAAATACTTATCGAGGCAGACGGCGGCATTAACGAAACAACTATCGCACAGTGCGCACAAGCAGGAATAGACATCTGCGTGTCGGGTACGGGAGTATTCAAGGCTGAAAACGCAGAGAATGCAATTGCGCAGTTGAAAGCACTTTGCGAAAACCGATGAAAAGAGTGGTTACAGTATGGCGTTGATCTCGGCTTTTATGTGGTTGGGAATAGCGATATTCCTTTTCATATTTGGTATAAAGGACAATAAAATATATATGGTATTCTCTGTATATTTCGTATTCAACGGTGTGTGGTGGTTTATATCGTCGCAAAACGACAGCGATATGTTTCACGGCAGCTTAGGACTTATATACAGAGGAGTAACGGCAGTATTTTTAGTGATAGGCTGTTTGTATTACTATTTTTACAAAACAAGGAATAACGAAAAAAAAGAATAATAAAAAAGGAGCTGCAAAAAAACAGCTCCTTTTTTATACTTAAAGCGGAATTTAGAAAGTGAAAAGTGGAAAACGGAAATATCTTGCTCAAACTCTTCTTTTATCACTATCCGCAATTATTTTTTTAATTACGTTTAATATAGGAGTGCGTGCTGTAAACATATGGTTATATTAGCTTGGAGTGCGAATTGCAAATTCAGACTGTGCAAAAAGTAAAGTTTGTTTAATGTATACTTTATTGCGCCGCCTTGGA
>JAFOMO010000280.1 GCA_017418905.1 Clostridia bacterium
GGGACCGCCGCCCAGCAGACCGCCGAAATTAAGATATTCTCCTGCTTTCTTTCCGATAGCAGGAATAAGTCTTACAGCAGTCGTTTTTGAATTAACCATACCTATTGCAGCCTCGTCTGCGATTATACCGGATATTATCTCGGGTGTTGTGTCACCCGGAATATTTATCATATCAAGACCAACAGAGCAAACTGCTGTCATAGCTTCAAGCTTTGTAAGCGTAAGACAGCCGCTTTCCGCTGCGGCGATCATACCTGCGTCTTCTGTTACAGGTATAAATGCGCCCGACAAGCCGCCGACGTGAGAGCTTGCCATAACGCCGCCTTTTTTAACTGCGTCATTCAATAATGCAAGGCAAGCAGTAGTTCCATGTGCGCCGCACGTTTCAAGACCCATTTCTTCAAGAATATGCGCAACGCTGTCGCCTATTGCGGGTGTGGGTGCCAAAGAAAGATCTACTATTCCAAAAGGAACACAAAGTCTGTTTGCCGCCTCACGAGCAACGAGCTGACCCACACGAGTTATTTTGAATGCTGTTTTTTTTACTATATCGGCAACACCTGTAATGTCACAGTCGGGAGCTTTTGCAAGAGCCGCTCGAACAACACCGGGACCCGATACGCCTACATTTATCACACATTCGGGTTCGCCTACGCCGTGAAATGCGCCTGCCATAAACGGGTTATCTTCGGGAGCGTTGCAGAACACAACAAGCTTTGCAGCTCCTATGCAGTCTCTGTCCGCCGTAAGAAGAGCTGTTTCTTTGATGATCTTTCCCATTTTTGCAACTGCGTCCATATTAATACCGGCTTTTGTGGAACCGATATTCACAGATGAGCATACTCTCTCTGTGACGGACAATGCCTCGGGAATACTCTCGATCAAAGCATAATCGCCTGCGGAAAAGCCCTTATGACACAATGCGGTATAACCGCCTATAAAGTTTACTCCCACTTCTTTTGCGGCGCGATCGAGAGTCTCGGCAAATCGCACCGGATTTTTCGACTGGCATGCAGAAGCAAGCATTGCGATTGGGGTCACTGCAATTCTTTTATGTATTATCGGGATACCGTAATCTATGCTTATATCTTCGCCTGTTTTGACCAGATCTTTTGCATATCGGCATATTTTGTCATACACCTTAGTGCAAGCCTTTTCTATATCTTCATCAATACAATCGAGAAGTGAGATACCCATAGTAATTGTTCTTACGTCAAAGTTCTCGTTTTCGATCATATTTATAGTTTCAAGAATATCATTAGTATTGATCATGAAAAATACCCTTTCAATTATACTCGGTACATTGTATTAAACAGCTCTTCGTGAGTTACATGGACTTTTACTCCGAACTGTTCGCCTATCTTGTTCAAGCCCTCTGACAGCTCCTTGAACGGAACACTGCATTTTGATATGTCAACCATCATTATCATTGCAAACATATCCTGCATTACAGACTGTGTTACCTCTATAACGTTAGCTCCATGCTTTGCACATTCGCCCGAAATGCCCGCAAGAATACCGACAGTATCTTTACCTATTACCGTTATTACAGCTTTCATAGATAATTCCTCCGTTTGATTATTTCACCATACATTTTATACTTTTTTA
>JAFOMO010000281.1 GCA_017418905.1 Clostridia bacterium
GTAAGAGAATATCCGTGAACAAGAATTTCAACAGGATCACCCATTGGAGCGTATTTTATAAGCGTTACCTCTGCACCGGGAATAAGCCCCATAGCAAGAAAATGCTGTCTTAAAGAACCTTTGCCGCCGATACTCTTGATTTCGGCAGTCTGTCCTGTTTTCAACTCCTTCAGAGTCACATATATCATCTCCGTATAATATCGTTAGCTATTACTAATTATATTATTATAACACATACATATTAAAAAATCAAGTCTTTCAAAAACCCTGATGTAGAAAAACCAGCCGTCCGAAATTGGACGGCTGTATTCATTATTGAATGATATTAATTTCCGTAATAAGCTTTGAGATACATCTCTTTGATCTCGCTCATGAGTGGGTATCTCGGATTAGCACCTGTACACTGGTCGTCAAAAGCCTGCTCAACCATTTCGTCAAGTCTTGAAAGGAAGTCTTGTTCGTCAATGCCGTAATCCTTGATAGTTTTCTTTATACCGATCTTCTCTTTCAGCTCTTCAACTGCCTTGATAAGGTTTTCGAGCTTATCTTCATCGGTACTGCCGCCGAGATTCAAGTAATCTGCAACCTCTGCATATCTTGCCAATGTATGGGGATGATCGTACTGAGAGAATGTGCCCATCTTTGTTGGTACTTCTGCGGCATTAAAACGCATAACCTCGCAGATAAGCAAAGCATTAGCGATACCGTGCGGCAAGTGATGGAATGCGCCGAGCTTATGAGCCATAGAATGGCATACACCCAAAAATGCATTTGCAAAAGCCATACCTGCCATTGTTGCGGCATTAGCCATTTTTTCCCTTGCAGCAGGATCGTTTGGACCATTATCGTAAGCACGGGGCAGATAATCAAAGATCATTTTAAGAGACCTGAGAGCCAGACCGTCCGTATAATCGGTAGCCATAACAGAAGCATAAGCCTCAAGAGCATGTGTTACTGCGTCAATACCCGATGCTGAAGTAAGACCTTTCGGGGCGGTCATATGCATATCTGTATCAATAATAGCCATATTAGGCAAAAGCTCATAATCCGCAAGGGGATATTTTACGCCTGTGCTCTCGTCTGTGATAACTGCAAACGGAGTTACCTCCGAGCCTGTGCCGGCAGATGTGGGAACAGCTATAAAATATGCTTTCTCGCCCATTTTCGGGAATGTATATATTCTCTTTCTTATATCAATAAAGCGCATTGCCATATCCATGAAATCAGCGTCCGGATGTTCATAGAGTACCCACATGATCTTGCCTGCGTCCATAGCCGAACCGCCGCCTATTGCGATAATGGTATCGGGTTGGAATGCTCTCATTTGCTCTGCACCCTCTTTTGCACAAGCAAGTGTCGGGTCCGGGGCAACATTAAAGAATGTTGTATGCGTAATGCCAAGCTCGTCTAATTTATCTGTTACAGGCTTTGTATAGCCGTTGTTATAGAGGAAGCTGTCTGTTACTATAAACGCTTTCTTCTTGCCCATTACAGACTTCAATTCATCCAAAGCCACAGGCAGACAGCCTCTCTTGAAATAAACCTTTTGCGGTGCTCTGAACCAAAGCATATTTTCTCTCCTCTCTGCAACGGTTTTTACATTGAGCAGATGTTTTACTCCTACGTTTTCGGAAACGCTGTTTCCGCCCCATGAACCGCATCCGAGTGTGAGCGACGGTGTAAGGTTAAAGTTATACAGATCACCGATACCGCCTTGAGAAGAAGGAGTATTAACAAGAATACGTCCTGTTTTCATTCTTGAACGGAACTCTGCAAGCTTTTCCTTCTCGGTTACGGCATTGAGATATATTGAAGATGTATGACCGTATCCGCCGTCTGCAACAAGACGCTCTGCCTTCGAGAAAGCGTCCTGTATATCCTTAGCCTTATACATAGCAAGAACAGGCGACAGCTTTTCATGTGCAAACTCTTCTTCAAGATCTACGCTTTCGACCTCACCGATGAGAATTTTTGCTTTTTCGGGAACATCTACACCTGCAAGCTTAGCAATAGTATGCGCCTTTTGACCTACTATCTTTGCATTGAGTGCGCCGTTTATGATGATAGTTTTTCTTACCTTTTCTGTTTCTTCGGAAGTAAGGAAATAGCACCCTCTGTCTGCAAATTCCTTCTTAACAGTATCATAAATGCTTTCAAGAACGATAACAGACTGTTCGGACGCACAGATCATACCGTTATCAAATGTCTTTGAGTGGATAATTGAGCTGACTGCAAGCAAAATATCGGCAGTATCGTCAATAATTGCAGGAGTATTGCCTGCGCCTACACCCAAAGCAGGCTTACCGCTCGAATAAGCGGCTTTTACCATTCCGGGACCGCCCGTTGCAAGGATTATGTCGGATTCTCTCATAAGAGTGTTTGTAAGCTCCAATGAGGGTACGTCGATCCAGCCGATAATATTTTCGGGCGCACCTGCCTTGACTGCTGCTTCGTAAACTACCTTTGCAGCCTCTATTGTTGATCCCTTTGCTCTCGGGTGGGGGCTGATGATAATAGCATTCCTTGTTTTAAGGCAGATAAGTGCTTTGAATATTGCTGTTGAAGTAGGATTGGTAGTAGGTATAACAGCACCTACTACACCTATCGGCTCGGCGATTTTCTTTGTGCCGTATGAAGCATCTTCTTCTATCACACCGCAAGTTTTTGTGTTTTTGTATGCGTTGTATATATACTCGCTTGCAAAATGATTTTTTATCACCTTATCTTCAACTACACCCATACCTGTTTCTTCAACAGCCATTTTTGCAAGGCGTATTCTTTGGCTGTTTGCTGCCAAAGCCGCACATTTAAAGATATAGTCAACCTGCTCTTGTGTATAAGAGGCAAACTTCTTTTGTGCTTCTCTTATCTGTTCAAGCTTCTTCTCAAAAGACTGTACGCTGTCAACGATAGAATACATTTCGTTCATAACAATTCTCCTGACTTTCGATTATTTGATCTGTTGATGTATGTATTATTTCAGCATTTTATGTGAAATATAAGTATAACTACAATATACCACAAAACCGCATTTATTTCAATAGAATTGCGTTAAAATTATTTTATTAAAAAAGAGGACACATTAATACTGATCTCTGATTATATCCACTTAAAACTTTTAATCAGCGATCAGTATAAAGCGTCCTCGGATAATACAGATCAATTCAGTACCGAAACATTAACATTGCCTTGATTAGTCTTTGTTTTATATGTGTATTCGCCTTCTCCGACAATATAAGACTTGTCTGCGTCAAGATAAGTATTCAGCGCACCTTTTACAGAATTAAAGTCAAGGCGATAGCCTACTCCGCTTGCGACACTTATATTAATATCTCCGCTGCCGTTCGTAAAAGCTCCGTTTGGTGAATAGACATTCTCACAATAAATATTCCCTGTGCGGCTCGTTATGTTTATCTCATCTGCAAAAATATTTTTCAACACAACTTCTCCGTTTGTGTTGATATTAATTTTTTTGAGATTATTTGCTATTACCACCGGTACTCTGATCTCAACCTTTTTATATGCATCGTCAATGACTGTCTCGCTGCTTTCCGTAAAAAATACATAATACTCATTTCCGGAAAGAGTGTTAGCCAGGCGTTCATCTTCACGAAGCTGTCTTGTTGCACTCTCAGCTACAAAATAGCTGTCGCCGTCATAAGCTATTATTTCAACTCTGCCGCCTTGCCAGTTGATATTCAGTGAATCTATCGACTCGGGCGGATAATACTCACCCATTTCGTAATACAAAGACATATCGGTAGGATCATAATGAGCCAGCTTTTCGGAAACTTCATAAGCCATACCGTCAACCATTGCGCATAATCCGTTCGTAAGCATTACAAGCGACAAAAAAATCACAGCGAATACAGACAGACAAATTACTTTTAATCTCATACCTTACGGGATAATAGTACCTTCAACATAACCTGCTATGCCTGCAGCGTTAGACTCGTCTGTGTCAATGTGCATTGCCGGAAAGAAGTCATCTCTTACTCTTACTACAACGTCACCAAAAACAGTCTTTCTGCCTGTGCCTGCGTCAATCTCAACAGATACGATCTGCTTGTCGTTAAGACCGAACTCTTTAGCCGAATCGGGAGTAAGGTGTATGTGTCTCTGCGCAGCTATAACGCCGTGATCTATCTCACACTCGCCGCAGGGTCCTACAAGCTTACAGCCGGGTGTGCCCGCAACGTCGCCGCTCTCTCTGATAGGTGCAGCAACACCCATTTTTCTTGCGTCTGACAAGGAGATCTCAACCTGATTGTCCTTTCTTACGGGACCCAGTATCGACATTGTAAAGTCACCCTTGGGACCTATTACCTTTACCTTCTCTTCACAAGCAAACTGACCGGGCTGTGAAAGATCTTTCTTCTTTGTAAGTGCTGCGCCTTTTCCAAAAAGAATTTCAAGAACCTCTTGTGTTACGTGAATATGACGTGCAGAGGTTTCAACCATTACCTTCATTGTAATCACCAATCCATTTATTTTTATTACCGATTTATTCGGTTATATATATTTTACACCATTTCGATTTTTATTTCAATAATATTTCTTTTATTTTTGTGTATTATATTGCAATAAAAATAATAATATGATAAAATTTTTTTATCCCCATTCGACAAGAAGACTCCGACTTCTATAGGTCGGGGATGAATTGCCGTCAGCCCGAAAGGGCTGATAATTGCTTGACATTTCAAAACCGTAATGATACAATCTTCTTGTAAATATCTGTTTCAACAGGAGGTGAGAAGCATTGAACAAGGCGTATAAATTCAGAATATATCCAAATTCAGAACAAAGAACAATGCTCTCAAAAACCTTTGGCTGCACAAGAATGATATATAATTACTACCTCGATAAAAGAATAAAGCTGTACGAGAAAGAAAAAATCACATTTGGATATACAAAATGTGCTAACGATTTGACAGCCTTGA
>JAFOMO010000282.1 GCA_017418905.1 Clostridia bacterium
AAGAGATCGAAACGAAAGCTCTATAAAAAAAGTTTTCGCTCAAGCCTTTTTCAAAAGGCTTGCGGGTTCCAAGGGGAGAGCCCTTAACAAAATATTACTATATAAAAAAACCGATTTGGGTAAAAGCTCAAATCGGTTTTTGAATTATCTGATTATTTTCGGTATCTCAATATACGAAACGACTTTTTCCGACTCGTCGTCAATACTCCAGTTTATCTCATTGCCTAAAAGCTTGTTTAAGGCAATATTCGGAATATTCACACCTGCGGCAAGACAACTCATTTGCAGACCGCCCGACATTCTTGTGTTTACCTCTAACAAGTAAAGCTCACCGTTATGGTAACGGAATTGTACGTTGCAGGGGTATTCAAGGCTTAACTTGTGCAGAACGTTTGCAGTCATACTTATTATGTTTGTATCAAAAACAATACGCTCGTGGCGCATCTGGCTTTTTATTCTCGGTATAGCTATCGTACCCGAATCTGTTCTCAGACAGTCAACGCTTACCTCTTCGCCTGCAAGATACGGCATGACCATAAGCTCGTCAAATTTATCCTTTTCGGAGAGTGCGCTGTACAGATCGTTATAGCTTATAGAAGTACCCTGATATATTTTCAAGCGTTCAAAGGCATTGAGATTATTTGAGATCTTCCTAAAGCTCATAGCTCCCTCGTCACGAACAAATTTTACGCATATCTGCTCGTATTCTGCGCTTAATTCTTTGTATGCCCGGGCAAACTCTGCGGCAGTTGTAACAGTGCGGTAGTCGGGAATTTTAAGGTTTTCATAGCCCTTGAAATAGCTGTATGTGTCGCCCTTGCTTTCAAGTATGCTTATAGCCTTGTAATCGTCAACAAGCACTTTAACGCCAATTTCTTCAAATCGGCTCTTGTTAAGGCTGATGTGTGTCATACAGCGGCGAGGTACAAATACATCAATTTTGTGCTCTTTGCAGAAATCAAGACAAAACTGTATGTACTCTTCACCGTAAAGCTTAGGTTCTTCGTACCATTCGTCACAAACCTTTTGTATTACGGAATCTCTTTGACCGTTTGTGCCGATAACGTATATAGTTTCTTTTTCGTCCTTTTTCATCAGCTCAATAATGCCGTAAACAGTGCTGAACCAATGATTAAACCATACTCTTATCATATCTGATTCTCCTGTGTAATATTTTCAGCCAAAGCGAGCAGCTTTAATAATTGAAAGTGGAAAGTTTAGATAAATGTGCAATGTGCAATGTGCAATTGTTGCTTGCGATACTTTATGAACAGCATTAAGCTTTAGTATAACAAAGTAAGAACTTTGACTGCGTGCTGTAAAGTATTGGTTATATTCTGTTTGACCGCAAATTTCCACTTTCCACTTTCCACATTTAATTAAACTGCGTGCTATACAGTTTTGGTTTTATTATGTTTGACCGCAAATTACCACTTTCCACTTTCCACTTTCCACATTTAATTAAACTGCGTGCTATACAGTTTTGGTTTTATTATGTTTGACCGCAAATTACCACTTTCCACTTTCCACATTTAATTAAACTG
>JAFOMO010000004.1 GCA_017418905.1 Clostridia bacterium
GCCTTATGTGCGGCGATCAGAATAAGCATTTGCTTGAATCTATTATCATTAATGCAAAGGGCGTAAATCTGAATAAAAACACTTTTTACAGCTTTGGTACGCTTAAAACTCTTGTATTCAATACCGAACAACCTGTAGATTTTTTATTGAATGAGTTTGTTTACGGTATGGCAGTAATTCCGACTATCAAAATTCCTCCCGAAAGCAGAATAGTAACTCCGGGAGCTATAGTATTCAGCGGTGACAATGCTTCGGCATATCAACAGTTGTATGATACAGCTATTGAAAACGGATATACAGAATGGATCGATTATATAATTGAAGATGCACTTAATAACGGCTGTACTGTTACACAAGGCGATCCGCAGTATGAAATTATTACTTCTTCAAATTATGATAAGGTATTTCCAAAATATGCAACTTTAAGACTTATCGGTCAGCATATGCATACCTTTACATATTCCGCATTTGGTTCAAAAATAACGGCATTATGTTCAAATGATGACAGCGACTGCGATCTCACAGACTGTAAGATCATACTTCAGTTGAAAAAGCCCGAGAAAACAGTTTATGATGACGGTGAGTCACAGCTTGCGTCACTTTCAGGACTATATGCTTTTAATAAAGAAACAGGAAAAAATATTTCTGTAAACGATATTAAATATGCCGGCAGATCAAGTACAGTTTATGAAGAGAGTAATACTGCACCTAACGTTCCCGGAAAATATAAGGCTACTATTACCGTAGAAGGCTGTATTGCTTATGTTAACTATGAGATCAAAAAAGCCACTCCGACTATAACTGCCGTTCCTAATGCGAGTGAGATTACATACGGACAAACACTTGAAAACAGTACGCTTTCTGGTGGTCAGGCAAGTGTTGAAGGCGTTTTTGAGTGGGCTGATACAACAATAAAACCAAAAGTTTCAGACAGCAAAAAAACCGAATATGATGTAGTATTTACACCTGATGATTCGGAAAATTACAATTCTGTTGTATTTAAAATTACTCTTACAGTAAACAAAGCAGACCCCGAGTTTGAAGTACCCACAGGCTTGACTGCCGTTTGCGGTAATACTCTTGCAGACGTAACACTGCCCAAAGGCTGGGCTTGGGCTGATAATACTCAAGATGTTGGCACTGCCGGAAATAATATATTTAAGGCGAACTATACTCCGGATGATACGGATAATTACAACATAGCCGAAAATATTGACGTTACAGTTGCCGTATTTGAATATCACGCAGCAGTTGACGCTACCTGCGAAGAGGACGGTAATATTGAATATTGGCAAGACGGCGACGGCAACAAATACTCAGACCCCAAAGGCGAAAATCTGCTCACAGACGAAGAAACCATTATTGAAAAGCTCGGTCACAATTTTATACACTTCATGGAATGGGTGTGGGACGGCTTTAACAGAGTTATTGCATGGATATTCTGTGACAACGATCCTGAGCATATCGAAACAATAGACGTACCTCTTACTGTTGACAGCAGAGTTGAGCCGACTTGTACAGAAGACGGTTATATACATTATGTCGCTTCAATTGAGATAGACGGACAAATATATACAACAGAAAAGGTTGAAACTCTCAATCATATCGGTCATGACTGGGGCGAACCCGAATATACCTGGGCAGACGATTACAGCACAGTAACAGCAAAACGCACCTGTAAGAATGACGCTTCTCATATTGAAACAGAGACAGTCAATACAGTTTACTCGGTAGTTAAAGAACCTACCTTCGATACTCCCGGTGTAGGCAGATATACTTCAAATGAATTTGAGAATAAAGCATTTGAGGTACAGACGATCGATGTTGAAATTCCGGTAAAGATAGATACAGAAACGGATACAGAGTCGGACACCGATACAGCAACGGACACAGAGTTTGACACCGATACAGCAACAGACACAGAGTCCGATACAGATACAGCAACAGACACAGAGTCCGATACAGATACAGCAACGGACAC
>JAFOMO010000037.1 GCA_017418905.1 Clostridia bacterium
AATGAGATAATATAATGTAAATCGTTTAGGAAATCAAAAAACGGAGGTAAAAATTATGGCTAAAGAGCTTGCAAAGGCTTACGAGCCTGCTCAATTTGAAAACAGGATCTATGAGTTCTGGATGAATAACGGTTATTTTCATGCAGAACCCGACAAAAACAAGAAACCTTATACTATTGTAATGCCGCCGCCGAATATTACGGGACAGCTCCACATGGGTCACGCACTTGATAATACCCTGCAGGATATTCTTATCAGATTCAAGAGAATGCAGGGATACAGCGCATTGTGGCTGCCTGGTACAGATCATGCGTCTATCGCTACCGAGGCTAAGATCGTTGAGGCTATGCGTAAAGAGGGCATTACAAAAGAAGAAATAGGCAGAGAGAAATTTTTAGAGCGCGCCTGGGACTGGAAAAAAGAGTACGGCGGCCGTATAGTTAAACAGCTCAGAAAGATCGGCTCTTCCGCAGACTGGGAGAGAGAACGCTTTACTATGGACGAGGGCTGCAATAAAGCCGTAAAAGAGGTTTTTGTGCGCCTTTACGAAAAGGGTCTTATCTACAGAGGCGAGCGTATAATCAACTGGTGTCCGAAATGCCTTACTTCTATCTCAGACGCAGAGGTCGAGTATGAGGAGCAGGCAGGTCATTTCTGGCATTTGCGTTATCCTCTCAAAGACGGTTCGGGTTACATAAACCTTGCTACCACTCGTCCCGAAACGCTTTTGGGCGATACTGCCGTTGCGGTAAACCCAAATGACGAGCGGTATAAAGATATGGTAGGCAAAACGCTTATTCTGCCTATCGTACACAGGGAAATTCCCATTATCGCCGATGATTACGTTGAACCGGATTTCGGTACGGGCGTTGTTAAGATCACACCTGCGCACGACCCCAACGACTTTGAGGTTGGTCTGCGCCACAACTTACCTGTTATCAATGTAATGACAGACGATGCAAAAATTACAGACGATTACCCCAAATATGCAGGTATGGACAGATATGAGGCACGCAAAGTCATTGTAGAAGATTTGGAAGCCGAAGGCGCACTCGTAAAGATAGAGGACTACACTCATAATGTAGGCACCTGTTACCGCTGTTCGACAACGGTTGAGCCGAGAGTTTCAAAGCAGTGGTTCGTTAAAATGAAGCCGCTTGCAGGCCCTGCGATCGACGCTGTTAAGAATGACGATACTCAGTTTGTACCGCCGCATTTTGAGAAAACATACTTCCATTGGTTAGAGAACATTCGTGACTGGTGTATCTCTCGTCAATTGTGGTGGGGACATCAGATTCCTGCATTCTACTGCGGCGACTGCGGCGAAACTGTTGTTACTAAGGATAATTCCGCAGTATGCCCCAAATGCGGAAAGCAAATGCGTCAAGACCCCGACACTCTTGACACCTGGTTCTCCTCTGCTCTCTGGCCGTTCAGCACATTGGGCTGGCCCGAGAAAACCGCCGAAATGGAATACTTCTACCCCACAAGCGTTCTTGTTACAGGCTATGATATAATTCCGTTCTGGGTTATGAGAATGATGTTCAGCGCACTTGAACACGTTGGAGAAGTACCGTTCAAAACTGTACTTATTCACGGTCTTGTTCGTGATTCTCTGGGCAGAAAAATGAGTAAATCCCTCGGCAACGGTATTGATCCGCTTGAGGTAATATCTCAGTTCGGCGCAGACGCTCTGCGTTTAACTCTCGTTACGGGCAACGCTCCCGGCAACGATATGCGTTATTCCGAAGAAAAGGTTACAGCAAGCAGAAACTTTGCCAACAAGCTTTGGAATGCAAGCCGCTTTGTACATATGAATATTGACGACTTCAATGTAGAAAACAAGCTGCCCGATACTCTCGAACCCGAGGACAAATGGATAATCAGCACACTTAATGATGTTGCAGGTCAGGTTTGCGAAAACCTCGATAAATTTGAGCTTGGTATTGCCGTACAAAAGGTTTACGACTTTATCTGGGACTGCTACTGCGACTGGTATATTGAGCTTGCAAAGGCAAGGCTTCAAAGCGGCGGCGAATCTGCGCAGGCTGCAAGACAGGTTCTTGTCTGGGTACTCGACAGAGCGTTAAGACTTCTGCACCCCTTTATGCCGTTCATTACCGAGGAGATCTGGCAGACAATACCTCACGAGGGCGAAACGATAATGCTTCAGAAATTCCCCGAGTACAAAGACGAGCTGAACTTCCCCGAAGCTTCTGCCGAAATGGTTCGTATTATGGACGCTGTAAAGGCTATACGCAACCGCCGTTCAGAGATGAATGTTCCGCCGTCACGCAAAGCAAAGGTATATGTTGCCTCTCAGTTTGCCGATACATTCAACAGCGGCGCAAAGTTCATTGTAAAGCTTGCATCTGCAAGTGAAGTTGAAGTTGGTTCTGCTTTTGATATTGACGGTGCAGTTACAATTGTTACGGCAGATGCAAAGATATATATTCCCATGACCGAGCTTGTTGACAAAGAGGCTGAGTTAAAGCGTCTTAACAAGGAGCTTGAAGCAACTAAAAAGCTTTTGGCTCAGGACGAGGGCAAGCTCAATAACGCAGGCTTTATGAGCAAAGCACCCGAAAAGGTCATTGAGAAGATAAAAATGCAGGCTGAAAAAGAGCGTGAGAAGATCGCCATGATAAATGCGGCGATAGAAGCCCTTAACAATTAATTTGAGTTTGGAGTTTGGAATGTGGAGTTTTGATAGTTGAGAGTTAAGATATTAGTTTGGATTTGTTTTAGAAATATCTCCATACCGAACATTAACAACAATTATACTTTTTATGATAAATTTCACACAAACCGGTTAAATGACATCTCTAAAGGTTTTCCAACTTCTTAAAAAATCGAAAGTGCTAACATTCAAAACAACCCAACAATAAAACGAATATATGCAAGCACTTTTAATATTTAAAGGTGCTTGCATATCAATAAGGAACATCTATGGAAATAAAAACATTTAATTATCTTCCCGATGACGCAAAATTCATCAGACAAACAGTATTCATTGACGAGCAGGGCTTTGTTGAAGAATTTGACGACAAAGACAGCGAAAGTCTGCACATAGTATTATACGAAAACGGCAAGCCTGCCGGCACTTGCAGAGTATTGTTCAATGACGAAAAACAATGCTATATGATAGGCAGAGTCGCAGTGTTGCAGGAATACCGCAAAAATCATCTCGGCTCGGTACTGCTGAGTAAGGCAGAGGAATACATTCGTTCTGTCGGCGAAAAGGTCTGCGCTGTGTCTGCTCAATGCAGGGCAGAAAGCTTTTACAGAAAATCGGGATATTCTGCGCAAGGCGATATGTATTATGAGGAGTACTGTCCGCATATATTTATGAAAAAAACATTATAAAACCAAACACTAACAGCCGCCCTTTTCGGACGGCTGTTCTTTTATTCGCAAAGTATTATCTATTTAGAAAGGTTTGTCAACAAAGATAAGAACAAATCGCTATTCAATAATAAATAAAATGCCGAATCAGTTTTTATACAGTATTACTCCTGCTCTGCTTTCATCTGTGCAAAGCACTCACTGCAGAATACATCTCTGCCCTCTCTGGGCTTGAACGGAACCTTTGCAGGACCGCCGCATCTTGCGCAAGTAGCCTCGAAATACTCTCTTGCCGGTTTAGCTGAATTTTTGCGTGCAGCACGACATTCCTTACATCTCTGCGGCTCGTTTACAAAGCCCTTTTCTGCGTAGAACTCCTGCTCGCCTGCTGTGAAAACAAATTCGTTTCCGCAATCTTTGCAAATAAGTGTCTTATCCTCGTACATTGAAATTACCTCATTTCTGTTGTGTTTCTATTTTGTTGATTACATCTATATAAACAAATGCATATCAACATATATTTCCAATCTCTGTAACAGAGATATACGGACGAATTAAATTTATTGTATCGTATTTTTGTTTATCTTTTTTCGTATTCTTTGTATTGCGTTATCAACAGACTTCACCGTAATATCAAGCTGCTTTGCAATATATGCGTAGCTCTCTCCCGATATATACAGATCAAACACCTGCTTTTCTCTTTTTGAAAGCCTTTCGGTTATGAGCTTTTTCAGAGAAGAAATATTCTCCTTGCAAATAAACAGCTCCTCGGGGTCTGTATCGCTGTCATTCAAAGCCGAATGATCGGAAATAAGCTTTTCTGCGTTTACGCTCGAATCGTCAAGCGAAATAAACGTATTTCCGGACGCCTTTACATTATCCGACCGTTCAAGCAGCTTTATTATCCTATGACTTATACAAAGCGACGCAAATGTTTTGAATGAAGCCTCTTTGTTTTCGTCATACGCTTTTACTGCCGAAAACAGCCCGACCATTCCTTCTTGTATAAGATCGTCACGATCAAAACCTGTTATTCTGTATTTTGATGTTATGGTTCTGATAAGCCAAAAATACCTTTCTGCCAACAAAGAAAAAGCGTGTTCATCACCGGCTTTAAATCTGTTTATAAGCTCATTATCGGATATACCCTCTTTTTCATTTTCCGAAACGGTATCGCTCACTTGACCACCTCTGTAACGATTTCTTCTCTATGGTATATCATACTACAATAAAATCAATAAGTCAATAGTATTTTAAAACTTCTCTATCAAAATTTTATTTTACACAATAAAAAAATGTCAAAAAATGATAAAAACTATCAATTTACAAGTCAAATCGTATTGCACACTTCAAAAATAATATGTATAATAATCATATAATTAAGGAAAAACTGAATAAATCACGCCCTTCGGACTGAGCGCCCCTCTCGCTTGCCCTTTTTCGTCAAATTGTACTCAAATCACTTGAAAAACGTCAGTATTCCTGCGAGATTTTCGCACAATTTGCCTGAAAAAAATCTAAGCGATACGGGCACTCGATTTAATCAGTGTTTCCTTTAAGAAAAAACATTAGGAGCTGAAGCTATGGTACAGCGTTGTTTTGGTATGGCGCTTGCGGGAATAGACGCATTCCCCGTAATAATCGAAGCCGATATTACAACCGGTCTGCCTGCATTTGATATTGTAGGTCTGCCGGACGCAGCCGTTAAAGAATCCCGTGACAGAGTGCGTTCTGCTATGCGAAACTGCGGATACGACTACCCTGTAGGAAGAATAACAATAAATCTTGCACCTGCCGATATAAAAAAAGAGGGGCCTTTATACGATCTTCCCATACTCGTTGCGCTGCTGAAAAGAACAGGACAGCTATGCGCAGATATTGACGATGCTGTATTTATAGGGGAAATATCTCTTTCCGGTACAGTACGTGCAGTAAACGGGATCTTACCCATGACGATAGATGCCATGAACGCAGGGTACAAAAGAATATTCATACCCTCTGACAATGCCCGTGAAGCTGCAGTCGTACAAGGAATAGAAGTATACCCGGTAGACAATATAAAAACACTATGTTCTCACCTGTCCGGCAGAAGCAGAATACCTCAGGCTATACCCGATAATACCCCCGATGAAAGCATATCGGGTTACAATATTGATTTTTCCCAGGTTATGGGACAGTATGACGCAAAGAGAGCAATTGAGATAGCCGCCGCAGGCAGTCACAACATACTGCTGATAGGCCCTCCGGGTTCGGGAAAAAGTATGCTTGCGCAGAGAGTACCTACAATATTACCCGATATGACATTTGAAGAAACTATCGAGACTACAAAAATATACTCTATCGCAGGTCTGCTGCCGGAGGGTTCTCCGCTTATCACAAAAAGACCTTTTCGCTCGCCGCACCACTCAGCCTCGCCTATGGGCATTACGGGCGGCGGGCGCACACCGAAGCCGGGTGAAATATCTCTTGCAAACAACGGAGTACTATTCTTAGACGAGCTGCCCGAGTTTTCAAAATTCACAATGGAAGCACTTCGACAGCCGCTTGAAGACGGAAAGGTCACAATATCTCGAGTAAGCGGTACTCTTACATACCCGTGCAATATATCGCTGATATGCGCTATGAACCCGTGTCCGTGTGGGTACTACGGCGATCCGACAAAGCACTGCACCTGCACGCCCAATGCAGTAAAAAAATACCTCAACAAAATATCGGGGCCTCTGCTTGACAGAATAGATCTTCACGTTGAAGTGCCTGCCGCAAAGTATGATGAGTTGTCGTCAACAATACCGGCGGAAAGCTCCGCAGAGATAAGAAAGCGTGTAAATGCTGCCCGTGAGATACAAACACAGCGTTATAAAGGAACAGGTATAAGCTGCAACGCACGAATAAACGCAGAACTGCTCCACAAGGTATGTGTCCTTGACAAAAAAGCAGATTCGGCATTAAAGCGTTCGTTTGAAAAGCTCGGACTTTCCTCTCGGGCATACACAAAGGTATTAAAGGTTGCCCGTACTATCGCCGATCTTGAGGGTGAAGAAATAATCAAATTCGAGCATATCTCAGAGGCACTCCAATTCAGAAGTCTTGACAGAAAATACTGGAACAGGTGATTCAATGTGCAATGCACAGTCTGCATTCCACTTTCCACTTTAGAAAACCTTCCATCAAAACCGAATGACTTGTTTTGAGCAATGCACAAACTTTTTTATCGGGTGTATAAATTTTCAGAAAATAATCACATATTTTACGCATTTCATTATTGACAACAAGGCGCATAAACTCTATAATTAAAGTAAGGTAAGATTCGAGATATGTGCGAATATTAATAGATACCTCGGTCACTTAAAACTCTTTTAGGGTCTAAAAATCATTAAAATTAGGGAGGAATTACAAATGACATTGAAAAGAACGATGTGTGCTCTTTTAGCCGCATCACTCCTTGCGTCAGGTGTTGTTTTGACACAGAGCTCCGCTTCTGCAAACACTGTTGACGCTGAAAAGTCAGAGGTCACAACAGACCTCGCAGCAAGCTATGGTCTTGCTGCAAATATTCAAGATGGTGTTATTCTCCACTGCTTTGACTGGACATACAACGACATTAAAGACGAGATTCCGAACATCGCAGCAGCAGGCTTTACTTCTGTTCAGACTTCACCGGCACAGCCCGACGGAACAGGCGCTTGGTACTGGCTCTATCAGCCGAAGGGCTTCTATATCGGAAACAACGGTTTAGGCACAAAGCAGGATCTTACAAATCTCTGCTCCGAAGCTGACAAGTACGGTATAAAGGTTGTTGTTGACGTTGTTGCAAACCACCTTGCAGGCAATCACTCCGATATTCAAGACGATCTTAAAGACTCGCAGTATTGGCAT
>JAFOMO010000038.1 GCA_017418905.1 Clostridia bacterium
AAAAACATATTCCTAATCTATATTATATCAGAATAAATAAAAATATCAAGTGGAAAAATTTTATTTTATAAATTCGCAAAAATTATTTACAAAAAAGCAATAAATAAGACTGCCGCAATCATAACGATTTGCGGCAGTCACCTTTTATACCATATATCAATTAATTTGCAAAGTAAAGCCCATTTTCGAATGAAAACTCAACCGTATTATCCCCGACATTTGCAGTATAGCTCTTACCCTGCTCAAGGTTCGGAGAGGAGTAAACGATACAATCAAACTTCTTTGTCGCTGCGAACTCGAAGCCGTCACTCATTTTTATTGTTGTACCCTCGCTGCCCGATACAGTGATAAGCGCAGAACACTGCTCTCCGCTGTCAAAATTCTTAGCCTTTGCAGTTGACCCGAGCGCAAGCACTGTGCCGCCGCTTATACTCAATACGCAGTCTGCACTGTCGCCCTTATCCAAAGCGGCGTTTCCGTTATCGGCAGGACCTTCAATAATTACAGTACCGCCGTTTACATAGATCGAGCCGTTGGAGTCAAGTCCGTCACCGGACGCATTTACATATATAGTACCGTTATTTATGGTAAGTGCTCCGTTCTCTGTCTTTACAAACTCGTCATCATCTGCATTTTCCGTATCTGAACCGCCTGCGGTGTTTACTCCGTCGTCGCTTGCGGCAATACTTATATCGCCGCCGTTTATTGTTATGTCGCCTGCTTCAAGACCCTCATACGATTTTGTTACATCAACAACACCGCCGTTTATCTCCAACAAAGAATAAGCCGATATACCGTCATCGGAAGAAGAAAGCGTAAGAGTACCGCCGTTTACATATACAGAACCCTTGCTGTTTACTGCGTCGTCTGCGCCCGATACGTTAAGAGTAAGCTCATCATTATCAGCGTCTCCGATAATAATATCACCCTTGCACTTTATACCCTTCTGAGAGGTGTCGCTCTTAGAGTTATCCGAGCCGCCGCCCGATACTATATTTGTATCGCCTGAAACTATCTTGACAAAGCCTGTAAAGCTGTCGCCCGACGCACCTACATTTATACCGTCGTAATCTGCGTTTACGGTAACGGTTGAATCTTCGCTGTAATAAAAGCTGTCGCCGCCGCTGTTTTCTACCTGTATACCGTCGCGGTATGAGTCTATATCGAGAACGGCAGAGGTAAGACAAACGCTGTCGCCTGCTTTAACACCTATTTTGTCGGCAGTAACCGAAACAGTGCCGCCCGTGAATTTGAGATCGTCCTTGCAGACTATGCCGTGAAGAGTTGAAGTAACTTCAAGCTCTCCGCTGCCGTTTACGGTAAGATCGTCATTTGAATAAACTGCGCCGTCAAGACCGTCACCGTTTTCCTCTGCGGTATAAGTGAGGGTATTCGTACCTACGCACTGTATTACGACCTTGTCGCAAGCCTCGACATATATACAAGGCTCTTCGCTGTTTGTCATTGTTACGTTGTCAAGCAGTAAATATATAGTACCCGACTTGTTATCATCATTTACAACAATGGTAACGTCTTCGCTCTCGCCTGTTATCTTGTATATGCCCTTTGAGCGAATTTCCACCTCACTTCCCGAGGTTCCTCTTGTTGTATCCGAGATAGTACCCTCTCTGCCCGAAAGTGTAATTGCTGCATTCGCCTCTTCGCTCTCTACCGAACGCAAGTCACTGTTTGAGAAATACTCCGTATCGTCCGATACCGCAGACGATACTTCTTGTGAACTGCTTGTTGATTGTGATACTGTTTCAACAGCAGACTGCGACTGTGTTTCTGTATTAATATCGCCGCAGCCTGCAAGCGACATTGCAGATACAAGCAATGCCAATAATATAACTGCATACTTTTTCATATTTTCACCCTTTACAACTGATTCTGCGGGTCTGAGTACGGCAAAACTGCAATTTCGAGGTTGCCGTTCTTTGTTCTTAGCTCGTCTATGAACTCTTTTTCTTCGGCTGGGTCTTTCATCTGAATTTTGAAAGACAGACGGAACATTGAACCCATACCCGTTGTTTTTACGCCTACGCTCTCACAGCTTTTGAGATAGTGCGAGAATGTATCGTCAAATACGTTTGTATATTCAAGTGATTCGGGAATAGTTACTCTCAGAAGCTTATCCTGAGCAAGGCTTTTATGCTCAAATACGGGCATTGACGAGAGTATAAGATACAATACCGCAAGACTTAAAAGAATTACAACGCCGTAGCCGATATAACCCATACCGAACGCAATGCCTGCGCCCATTGCTATGAAAATAGTTACCATTTCGTCTGAGCTGCCCTGCGCCGAACGAAAACGAATAAGACTGAATGCGCCGCCTATTGCAACGCCTGCGCCTATGTTTCCGTTAACAAAGGTAATGACTGCGGAAATGATAAACGGCAGCACCGCAACTACCGTGAAGAACCTGCGTGTTGATCTTACTTTAAATGACATTATCCACGCAAATATGAAGCCTGTTATCACAGACGCACCCATCATAACGAAGAACTGCGGTGCTGTTACAATTGACGAATATATAGAATCAAACATTATGTTCACCCTTTACAATAATAATATGCATTTATTATAATGTAAAATTGAAAATGTAAAATTTCAGGTAACTTAATTTTCAATTTTCAATTTTCAAA
>JAFOMO010000039.1 GCA_017418905.1 Clostridia bacterium
TATATTTGTGCATTTTTCGGCAGAAACAATTTCCGCTCTGCGTTTTCATTTTGTGGTGCATAGAACCAGGCCCGTATCGATTTTTCCGTGCATGGGAACAGGGTCGTGGTCGTTTTTCTACATTTCTTTTATTACCGAATGGGATGATTATCTCACAGTGTATCCTACGACAGATGCAAAATACGGAGAGGCATACAAATACAACAGAGATAAGCGTTTTTATGCGAGAAACGGCGAAACGGGCGAGATAGACAATTCCGGCGAGGGTGAGTTGAATCTTGCTTATGTAAGCAATTATCCGTGCAGATGGCTGCAATTAAATATTGTGGGTGATTACGGGCAGATAATAAAGACGGGAAAATTCAGATACAGAGTTACAAATATCAAGAGCGATCTTCTTGTTTCTTTCGATTTTATGCGTAACGATATACCTGCGACTGAGTTTAATGTTGATTTTGCGGCAACAGATCAGAACGGAAGTATCATTGATATAAACGATTTTGCCGATATTGATGTGTACTATACTTTTGACGCAGAAACTCCCGATGAAGTGAGTGTTGAAAACGGCTATGCGAGAGACTGCGAAACAGGAGAGATAACTGTATATAACAAAGATGCTTCTTTCAGATTCGGTATCAGACCCAAAGAACCCGAGGGCATGTCTGCCCATTATTTGAGTTGGGATATTAAGGGTTACTCTTTTACCAGAGGTCAGGAATGTGAAAATTCCATTATAGGAATAGGCGATGATGTTATAATAATATTTCAGTTTGACATTCATGAAAAAGACCCCGACAAATACAGAGTAACATTTTTGGAAAACTATTATTGTCAAGCAGATGTTTATAACAGCGTGTATTCACAAACACCCGATGAGGCAAATGCAAAATACGGCTACGCAAGAAACGAGAAAACAGGAGAGTTTGATGTATCGGGTAACGGTGTTTGTATTTTTAAGCGTGTTGAACTTACCGTATATGACGATCAATATTTCCTCGGAGTAAAAGTTTACGGCAGTTATGATTCTCTTGATTATGACGACAAAACCGATCTTTATACTATCAGAGGTATAAAAGGCGAGTTGTATGTTGATTTTGAATACGGTTATTTCTTCGGAGAGCAATATATGATAGGTGATGTTAATAATGATTGGAAGATAACGTCAAAAGACAGCCTGATCATTCAGCGTTATAATATAGGTTTGGAAAAGGATCTTTCTGAATGGCAGGTAAAAGCGGCAGACGCAGACGGCAATGAAAAAATAACAAATGCAGATGCACTTCTTATATTGAGATATACGCTTAATCTTGTTAACAAAGATGAAACAAAAATAGGCGACACAGAACTTATAATATACAGGTGGTAAGGAATTGTCAAAAAATAAGTTGTGCAATTCAGGCGAAGAATAAGTTGTTCTGTGTTAGGCACGATACCGCAGGAATACTGACGTATTTCAAGGTATTGCAACGACACACAGGGCAAATTAGGCGAGCATGAAAGTGCAAGTTATTTCTTGACGATTCCTAATTATACGAAACAATTTTGGCTCACGGCAGTATCAGTTCTGCTGTGAGCCGATTTTTGATTTACATTTGAGCAAAATTATATTATAATTAGTTAGTGAAAGCAAAGAACAAACTCAACTTTCCACTTTCAACTCTTAACTTTCAACTCTCAAAACTCAAAAGAAAGGGATCTGAATAAAATTGTACCGTAAACAAAGCTTTGCACAGCATTTGCACTGTGTACCGCCCGAGAAAAAATTGTCTGATATTTCGGCAGACGATAATATAAAAGAAAGCTTATATGATTTTATCGAGATACAAAAGTCATCAGAGATGTTAAAATCACTTAAAGCAAAAATACCGCATATACTTCTGTTTAACAGCGTTGAGTATGCACAGGCTTTTTCGGGAGAATTTACGTCTGTCGGGTGGGACTATCTTGTTATTGATCCGTTTGACTTTGTATTCTTGTCAAACGAAGAATATAAGAAAAATCTTACAAACGCTCTGAATGAAATAATCATCAGTGCGCCTTGCGTTGTTCTTTGTGAAAATATCAACGTATTAGCTCCGAACAGAGAAAAGCTCTCCTGTTCCGTGCGGGACTATGCAAGAAACTCTTTTTTTCTCGCCCTGCTTGATGACCTTTGCAGTGCAGACTGTGATTTCGTGTTTATCGGTGTTTGTGAAAATATGTCTGCTCTGAACGGCGATATGTTAAAAAGAGCTTATCATGCTTATAATGTTCCGTTGTATGATAAAGCTTATCGTGCAGGATTCTTTGAAAAAGAATTTGAAAATATCGAGTGCGACGATAGTATTATTGCTTACCTTGCAGACCTCACATCAGATTATGATACCGAAAAATTAAACAGGCTTGTTTTTTGTATAAAGAATACGTTGGTTCAAACATTAAAGAAAGACAGCGCAGTTAATACTTCCGAGAACGGTAATATTCCGGAAAACAAAAAATTAAAGCTTTCTAAAGAAATTATAGATATTGCGTTGTATATGATAAATTATGACAACTCTGTAAGTTTTTAGAAACGCAATATTTCTTGACATTGGGAGAAAATACGGATATAATAAAACTGCTATGTGATATGATTTTTAGGAGTATCCGTGCAAATATTTTTACTGACCACCCTTAGGAACTGTTCATCAATAACTTATGGGTCAAGGCCATACGGACAGCCGGGTCAACTGCCGATCGGCGGAGCTTTACCGCCGTTATTGATTGAGCTTCAAATTCAAGCTCATGTTTATAGGTTGGTTACTTTATAACCAAAGTGATTAAGTCACATCAACTTGTAAAATGGTCAATAATTAGAGTAGTAAAAGTGAGTATTTGCTATATAGACTCTGTGAAATTCATGTCTTGTGATAATAACTTGTATCAGTGAATTTCAGATATGATATAACATTTTACGGGCGGTGTGGATACACCGTCTTTTTTGATTTTATGTGTATATTGATAATATGTATAAAGCTTTTTGGCATTCCTTAAAGCTTTCGGAGAACGGGGGAGCAGGCTGTGGAGGATAAACTCAAGCTGTACGGCTTTAATAATCTGACAAAGGCTTTGAGCTTTAATATTTATGATGTGTGTTATGCGAAAACACCAAGAGAACAAAAGGATTATATTGCATATATTGACGAGCAGTATAATTCGGAACGTCTTACAAATATCTTAACTACTCTTACAGATATGATAGGCGCAACTGTGCTAAATATCGCAAAGCAGGACTACGATCCGCAGGGTGCGTCTGTTGCTGTGCTTATTGCCGAGGGTTCAATGAAGCCTTCCGGCAGAGTTCAGCTTGCACATCTCGATAAAAGTCATGTTACGGTACACACATACCCCGAGTACCACCCCGAAACAAGTCTTGCTACATTTCGAGTAGATATAGACGTTGCAACGTGCGGAGAGATAACGCCTCTGTCTACGCTTGATTATCTGATAAGCTCCTTTGACTCGGATATAATCACTATGGACTACCGTGTTCGCGGATTTACAAGAGATGTTAACGGAAAAAAGCTGTTTTTAGACCACAGAGTAACGTCTATTCAGGATTATATTTCTCCCGATATTCTGTATCGCTATGACGCAATTGATATTAATATGTATGACAGTAATATTTTCCACACAAAGATGATGGTTAAAGAAATTGATCTTCAGAATTATCTGTTCAAAACAGACGCTTATGAGCTTCCGCCGCAGAAACGTCTTGAAATTATGGATAATCTAAGAAGAGAAATGATAGAGATATACAGCGGCAGAAACATATATTAAAAAAGGAGTGTTGCGTTGTGCCGTTAACGCAGGAAAACGCCCCGATCTACGAGGCATTGGCTGAATTTGGAAAAAGAAGAGTAGTGCCTTTTGACGTACCGGGACACAAAAGAGGAAGAGGAAACCCCGAGCTGTGCGAGCTTTTGGGAGAAAAATGCGTCAGCATGGACGTAAACTCCATGAAACCACTTGATTATTTGTGTCATCCGGTTTCGGTAATAAGAGACGCAGAAAACCTTGCGGCGCAAGCGTTCGGTGCGGCTCATGCTTTTCTTATGGTAGGCGGTACAACGTCATCTGTGCAGGCAATGGTTCTTTCTGCCGTAAAAAGAGGCGAAAAGATCATTTTGCCGAGAAACGTTCATAAAAGTGTAATGGGTGCTCTTGTTTTGTGCGGAGCTGTTCCCGTTTATGTTGATCCGCTATGTAATAAGCGTTTGGGCATTCCGCTTGGAATGAGCGTTTCAGACGTTGAAAGAGTAATGAAAGCAAATCCCGACGCAAAAGCTATACTTGTGAATAATCCTACGTATTACGGTATTTGCTCAGACTTAAAGTCTATTGTAAAGCTTGCTCACAGCTATGGTATGCTGTGCCTTGCAGACGAGGCTCACGGAACACATTTTTATTTCGGTGACGGTCTGCCCGTTTCGGCAATGGCGGCAGGTGCAGATATGGCAGCGGCTTCAATGCATAAATCGGGCGGCAGCTTGACGCAGAGTTCTTTTCTGCTGATAAACAATTCAATGTCTGAGGGACGTGTAAGACAAATAATAAATCTCACCCAGACAACAAGCGGCTCTTATCTGCTTATGGCAAGTCTTGATATTTCAAGAAGAAATCTTGCTTTAAGAGGAAAAGAGATATACGGCAGAGTTGCCAAAATGGCTCAGTATGCAAGAGATGAGATAAATACCATAGGCGGATATTACGCTTTTTCAAAGGAGCTTATAAACGGCGAGGGTATTTATGACTTTGACGTTACAAAGCTTTCTGTAAATACTCTTGATATAGGTCTTGCTGGTATTGAGGTTTACAGCCTGCTCAGAGATGAGTACGATATACAAATAGAGTTCGGAGACTTGGGCAACTTTTTAGCTTATATTTCGGTAGGTGACAGACAGAGAGATATTGAACGTCTTGTAAGTGCGCTTGCCGAGATAAGAAGAAGATACGGCAAAAAAAGCACAGGTATGGCACACAGGGAGTATATCGAACCGATAGTAAAAGCAACGCCGCAGGAGGCATTTTACGCGGAAAGCAAAACGCTGCCGATAGAAGAAACAGCGGGCAGAGTATGCAGTGAGTTTGTTATGTGCTATCCGCCGGGAATACCAATACTTACCCCCGGAGAGCTTATTACAAATGATATACTCGACTATATAAAATACGCAAAAGAAAA
>JAFOMO010000040.1 GCA_017418905.1 Clostridia bacterium
AACAATAAGGGGACGCGATCACGCAAAGCGTTCCCTCTTTCAACACCGTCCTACGGACTGTGTTGAAATTCACTCCTTGCAAAGGGCTGGAGCGTGCCTCCGGCGGCTAAGGAGTGCGTGTTTCCGGGGGAGACATCTGCGCAGCAGAAGCACCGACCGAACCGGCAGGCGAGACCACTGCCCCTTAGAACCCCGCATACTTTAATTATTCATAATCTCTTTACTCATTCAACAACCGTGTTTTCTACATATATTTATGTTGACTTTTAATATTTGCAGAGTTATAATTGATGTAAATGTGAAATAAAAAGATAAGATAAGAAAGGAAAAGAACAATGGCAAGAAAATTATTTACCTCAGAGTCGGTAACAGAAGGACATCCGGATAAACTCTGCGATCAGATCTCCGATGCTATACTTGACGAAATATTAAGAAACGATCCTAACGCTCATGTTGCCTGCGAGGTCACAGCTACTACGGGTATGGTTCACGTAATGGGGGAGATCTCTACCGAGTGTTATGTTGATATAAATTCCGTTGTAAGAGATGTAATTAACGACATAGGATATAACAGCCCCGAAAGCGGCTTTAATGGCAATACATGCGCAGTTCTTACATCTATCGACAATCAGTCGCCCGATATAGCAATGGGTGTAAACGAAAGTCTCGAAAACAAAGACGGCGATAACGACGCAGACAGCATTATCGGTGCAGGTGACCAGGGCTTGATGTTTGGCTTTGCCTGCAATGAAACGCCCGAATTGATGCCGCTGCCTATATCTCTTGCTCATAAGCTTGCAAAACAGCTTGCAAAGGTGAGAAAAGACAATACTTTGCCTTATCTGCGCCCCGACGGAAAAACTCAGGTCACAATTGAGTACGACGACGATAAGCCCGTAAGAGTAGACACTGTTGTTATTTCAACACAGCATGATCCTTATGTTACCTTGTCACAGATCAGAGGCGATCTTATCGAGAATGTTGTTCGCCCGATAATTCCAAATGAGCTTCTTGACGATAATACAAAGTACTTTATAAATCCTACGGGCAGATTTGTTGTCGGCGGTCCTGTTGGCGACAGCGGCTTGACGGGCAGAAAAATAATAGTCGATACATACGGCGGATATTCCCGTCACGGCGGCGGTGCATTCAGCGGAAAAGATCCTACAAAGGTTGACAGAAGCGCCGCTTATGCCGCAAGACACGCCGCAAAGAATATTGTAGGCGCAGGACTTGCAGATAAATGCGAGGTTCAGCTTGCTTATGCGATCGGTGTTGCAAAGCCTGTTTCTGTAATGGTAGATACCTTCGGCACAGGCAAGGCTTCTGATGATAAGCTTTCAGAGGCTGTTAATAAGGTCTTTGACCTGCGCCCGAGTGCTATTATCAGAAATCTTGGTCTGAGAAATCCGATATACCGCAAGCTTGCAAGCTACGGTCATATAGGAAGAGAAGATCTCGGTGTTGCGTGGGAAAAATTAGACAAGACAGAAGAGCTTAAAAAAGCAGTTGCAGAACTGTAATATAATAATTCTTGACGTATATTGACAAATAACGATAAAAGGTATAATCTTATAGTATAAAAGTTTTTTATTTATCGGTAGGTAAGGCTACCACAGGGATACGGGTTACTGCCGCAAAATAGTGGAGACACTATTCGCAGGCCAACAGGCTTCATCGGGTTAAGGTGAAGTTTAGTGTGATTTCATTGCCCTGTGATGCTAAAGCTTGAACGATTGCATTATTTAATGTATGCTTTATTGCCTGCCCTTTAACGAGGGCAGGTTTTATTTTTGCAGGAGGTGTTCATATTGGCTGATACAGAAAGAGAAATAAGCGAAGAACTCGATGAGCTTGCGGAGAAGATACCCGATTATATAGCGAACCGACGATATTCAGAGCTTAAACAGATACTCACCGAAATGAACCCTGCCGACATCGGAGACTTGATGGGCTCACTGCCTACAAAGAGTCTGCCGCCTGTATTCAGACTTTTGCCGAAAGGGCTTGCCTCAGAGGTGTTTGTATATATAGACTCAGACGCACAAGAACAGCTGATCTCAACATTCAGCGACAGCGAGCTGAAAGAAGTAATTGACGATCTTTATATCGACGATACTGTTGACATAATCGAAGAAATGCCTGCGAATGTTGTAAAAAGAATACTGAATCACGCAGACAGTGAAATGCGCCTTGAAATAAACAAGATATTGAAGTACCCGAAAGACAGCGCAGGCTCGGTAATGACAACTGAATATGTTGACTTAAAAACAGGCTATACCGTAGAAGATTCTTTTTTGAGGATCAGACGAACTGCCGTAGACAAAGAAACGATATACACCTGTTACGTAACAGATGACAACAGAAAGCTTCTGGGACGGGTTACAGTAAAAGATCTGCTTTTGTCGGAATATACCAATAAGGTAGAAGATATAATGGAAACCAACATCATATATGTAAATACCTCTGATGACAGAGAGTATGTTGCTAATATGTTTTCACGTTATGATGTGCCCACAATACCTGTAGTTGACGCAGAAGAACGATTGGTAGGCATTGTTACCTTTGACGACGCTATGGACGTAATGCTTGAAGAAACTAACGAGGATATTGAAAAAATGGCGGCTATTTCTCCGACAGATAAGCCGTATTCAAAGCTTACCGCACTTGATCTATGGAAAAAAAGAATACCGTGGCTTCTGCTGCTGATGATCTCGGCAACCTTTACGGGAATGATAATCTCATCATTTGAAAACGCTCTTGCAAGCGTTGTTGTACTTACATCATTTATACCAATGCTTATGGATACGGGCGGCAACACGGGAAGTCAGGCATCTGTAACAGTCATAAGAAGTATTTCTCTCGGAGATATTGAGTTTAAAAATTTACCGAAGGTTGTCTGGAAAGAAATAAGAGTCGCACTTCTTTGCGGCTGTACCCTTGCCGTTACCAACTTTGCAAAGCTTATGCTATTTGATAAAATGGTGTTGGGAAATGCAGATATAACATTGGCTGTTGCATTTGTCGTATGTTCAACTCTTATATTGACTGTATTATGCGCTAAGGTAATTGGCTGCACATTGCCTATGATTGCAAAAAAACTGGGCTTTGACCCTGCTGTAATGGCGAGTCCGTTTATTACTACAATTGTTGACGCAGTATCATTAATGGTGTATTTTAAAATAGCGACCGCAGTGCTGCATTTATCGTGATCGTTATAGGTATGCTCTCATGAAAAGCAAAACAAAAAAACGCATTATTGCTGTTGCGATCCCTTTTTTGGTATTATTGGTGTTGTCGGCGTCATTTTTCGTATATACAAGCGACTATTACCATGCTGATGAAACAGCATTAAAAGCTCTTGTATCAGATGAAAAAGTCACGGTAACAAAAACAGATTACGGTTATTTCTTTGACGGCACAGGAACAACAGACGCATTTGTTTTTTATCCGGGAGGCAAAGTCGAAGAAACTGCATACGCACCTTTAATGCGTTTGACAGCAGAACAGGGTGTAGATGTATGCCTTTTGAAAATGCCCTTTAGGAACTGTGCAGAAATAACTTGTGCATTTATGCTTGTCTAATTCGTCCTGTGTGTCGTTGCAATACCTTGAAATACGACAGTATTCCTGCGGCATTGCGCCTAACACAGAACAAATTATTCTGCGCCTAAATTGCACA
>JAFOMO010000041.1 GCA_017418905.1 Clostridia bacterium
CTCAACTCTCAAAACTCATCTCAGTACGGCATACTCAAAGGATTGACTGCACCGTTTTCGTCAACCTCGTCCTGACCTATATACCGCAGAGCATAACCGCAGCCGTTAATAACGCAGTCGCCCGGCTTTTCGGCTATGCGCACATCAAGCTTAACGTGCTCTTTGATGACCTGATCGAGTCCGTATATCTGAGAGCCGCCGCCTGTAAGTATGATACCGTCCTTGTAAATATCCCCGACAAGCTCAGGGGGAGTTTCTTCAAGAACGTCCTGTACCTGTTGAGCGATAGTGCAGGCTATTTCGTTCAAAGACTCTGCAATTTCTGATGATGAAAGCTCCACAGCCTGAGGAAGTCCCGTTACCGTGTTTCGCCCCTTAATGGTAATCTTTTTGTCTTGTTCGGGCTTTACTACTGCGCCTATCTCTTTTTTTGCGTTTTCGGCAGTTACCTTGCCTATTATAAGATTATAAGTTTTTCTTACATATTTTATGATCTCATCATCAAAGCTGCTGCCTGCGATCTTCATTGAACGTGAGGCGGAAATATCCCCCAAAGAAATTACTGCTATTTCGGTAGTGCCGCCGCCTATGTCGAGAATAAGTCTGCCGTGCGGACTTCTTATGTCAAGTCCTGCGCCGATAGCCGCAGCCTTTGACGCTTCAATAAGGCTTACGCTTCTTACACCTATCGAAAGAATAGCGTTAACTACCGCACGTTTTTCAACGTCTGTTATTTCACCCGGAATACAAGCCACAACTCTCGGCTTTATAACTCTGCTTATGTTTGCTTTTCCGAGCTGTATTTTTATCATATTTTCAACCAAGAAAAAATCCGAGATAACTCCGCCCACAATAGGCTCAATAGAGCTGAGTCTTTGAGATGTTCGCCCTATCATTTTGTATGCGTCGCTTCCTACCGCAATAATGTCGTCGTTGTCAAGGTTTATAGTTACAACAGACGGCTCGTCTAAAAACTTGCCCTTGTCTGCAGCATATATCCTCGTGTTTGATGTGCCTAAATCTATTGCTATATCCATAATATACACTCCTGTTCATTGCTTTGAAGTATCTGTGACAGTATCAATGTCTTTTAATGCGTGGTTCACTGTTATGCAGCAGATCTGCTGCGCACCGTTTTCTTTCAGTATCTTACAGCATTCGTTCAGTGTTGCGCCTGTGGTGACAACATCATCAAATATAAGAATGTTCTTTCCGTTTATGTTCGTATTCGGAGCAACGGTGAAAATACCCTTTACATTTTCGGTTCTTTCTTCACCTGTCAGTAAATGCTGTTTTTTTCTCTGTTTTTTCTGTATAAGCAGTTGTCTGTATTTTACTCTTTGTAAATGCGCAGCTTCTTTTGCAATACTTCTTACCTTTTCAAATCCGTATTTCTTCTGTTCGCCGTATGAGGGTACAGAAGTATAATAGTCAAATGGTATATGATCGTAATATTTATCTATAATTTCGCTTAATAACATAGCGTAATTATCGCAGTATTCTTTTTGTCCGTAATACTTATAGTCTAACATGACCCTTCTGAAAACACCGTAATGTTCAAATGCGCTGATACATTCAAAACCGCCGTCGAGTATTTGCTTGTACGGAGAATATGCCTCAGACTTATTACAATCCTTGCACAAGGGACGATCTGTTTCTATCATCTTTCCGCACACAGGGCAATAATTGCCCGTAAACAGCTTTAACAGGTTCATAAGTTTTTACCCCTGATCGCTGTACTCTGAAAGAAAGCTTTGGAAGTTTGAATATCTTATCTTCTTTTTGTAATTTGCGATCATTTTATATACTGTTTCAGCTTTGCCTACAAAAATGATAAGCTTTTTTGCTCTTGTTACTGCCGTATATAAGAGATTTCTGTAAATAAGCGGTGTCGGCGGAGTATGTACGGGAATTATGACCGCCTCAAACTCGTTGCCCTGACTTTTATGCACTGTCATACAATATGCAAGCTCAATGTCATTAAGACTATCGTAATTATAAGTTGCTGTTCTGTCGTCAAATCTGATCTTTACCGATTTAGACGATTTTTTTATTTCTTGCAAAATGCCTATATCGCCGTTAAATATACCCTCTCCGATCACTCCGTCGTCACGAGTCCATGCAATTTTATAGTTGTTTTTGCACTGCATGACCTTGTCGCCCTCTCTGAAAACTTTGGTGTTTATGGCGATCTGATTCTTATTGTCCGACGCAGGATTGATGACCTCCTGCAATGAAGCGTTCAATTCGTTTGTTCCGAGTTCGCCCACACGAGAAAATGATATTACCTGAATATCTTTGATAGGGGAGTAGCCGTAGGCTTTGGGAAGTCGTTTCGAGTATAGACTCAGAACAGTATTTTTTATGGAATTAACGTCATTGTCGGGCAAAAAGAAGAAGTCGTTGTTTTTGTCGTTCATAATGGGCATTTCACCCGAATTTATGCGGTGAGCATTTGTTATGATAAGACTTTGCATAGACTGGCGAAAAACCGTGTCGAGAGTAACTGTCGGAAGTACTCCCGAATTTTTAAGGTCAGCAAGTACATTTCCTGCTCCGACACTTGGGAGCTGATCGCTGTCACCGACAAGAATAAGCCTGCACCCGAGGGGCAAGGCTCTAACAACGCTTTCAAACAAAAGTGTGTCTATCATAGACACCTCGTCTAAAATAAGTGCGTTACAGTTGAAAGGATTTCTCTCGTTTCTTCTGAAAATCGGTTTTTCAGTGTATGACCACTCAACCTCCAAAAGCCTGTGAATGGTTTTCGCTTCACAGCCTGTAAGCTCTTCCATTCTTTTTGCGGCACGTCCTGTGGGCGCACCAAGAAGTACCTTGCATTTGTTTTCCATAAGAATTGTGATTATGGCTTTCAGCGTGGTTGTTTTTCCCGTACCGGGACCGCCTGTCAGAATAAGCGCACCTTTTGTAAGAGCGTCTGTTATAGCTTCTTTTTGTATAGGGGCATATGTTATGTTATTTGTTTTTTCGATGATCTGTATCTTGCTTTCAATATCTTTGACAGGCTCGGGCGGATACTGTAAAAGAAGTCCCAGGCGATCGGCAGTGTATGATTCCGCATTGTAATATGACGGAAGAAAAACATATTCTTCATCACTTTCATAATTGATACCCAAAAAAAGATTACCCTGTTCTATCATTATATCCAATGCGTCACGCACATCGTCCTGCGAACATTCAAGATAATCTGCGCAGGTGAGTACCAGTTTGTTTATTGGCAGACAGGTATGACCGTTATTAAGATTATGCGATAGTATAAAAGTCAATGCAGCGCCTATTCTTGAAGCTTCGTCGTACTCGTATTTGTTGCTTTGAACAAGATTATCAACTGCTTCAAAGTTGATATTCAATTCCTCCGAGCAAAGAATGAACGGGTCTTCGATGATCTTCTGTTTTGCGTTGTTTCCGAGTGCTTTCCAGATAGTCACACACTCATCAGAGGTAATACTATACTTCCTCAAAAACATATACAGTCTGTTATACTCAAACGTTTTTGAAACCTGATCGTGAATCGACTCAGCCTTTGACTTTGTAATGCCTTTGATCTCGGTAAGACGCTGAGGTTCGTTTTCGATAACTTCCATTGTATTTTCTCCGAATTTATCAACTATTCTCAGTGCTGCCGATTTTCCTATACCCTTTACTACTCCGCTTGAAAGAAACCTCAGAGCAGTATCGGCATTGTTCGGTTCTGATTGCTCATACTCCGACACCTCTATCTGCTCACCGTATGTGGGGTTGTTTTTTACAGCTCCTTTGATTTTTATGTATTCACCCTCGTGAACTGTGGGCATTTTACCTACTGCGCATATTATATCGCTGCCTTGATCTATATCTATAACGGTATATCCGTTAGTCATATTTTTGAATCTCACGCTTTCGACAATACCCTCGATTTCGACTTCCGATCCTTCTTTGAAATTAGTATCCATAAGAAATGCAATACCCCTTTGCAGTTGATAATACATATTATAATATTTTTTTTAAAAAAAGTAAATATAAAAGTAATCCGAAAAAAATTGAAAATATTAAAAAAATGTTAAATTCGTCGAATTTTATACAAACACCTTGAATTAAATATGTGGTTAACCTATAATTAAAAGAGCACGAAAAAACAGCAGCAAAAATGTGTTTACTGTGGGGAGGAACGATAATGGCAGGCGATCTTACACTGTTCAAGAAAAACTCGGTGAACTATTACGGAGTTTTTTGCAGTAAATATGATAAAATGAACCCTTACAGCGATATGCTCACAAAGGTCAGAAAACAGTATTACGAATCGGGGTATAAACCTCAGAAAAATAAATTCAACGTCAGAGATTCAAACGGCGTTTACAGATATAATTATAACCTTAACGAAGACAGCGTTCTCAAATGGAGGGTATATAACGAATCTCATTTCATAGAAAAGGTCATTTCTAAAAACGATCAGGATTATCGTGTAGAAATTCGTGACCGAACAGGCAAGATACTTGAAAAGTGTATTTATTTCGGAACTTTTCATAACTGGAAAAAGACAAAGTATTACGATGAAAAGAATAAGGATAATCCCGCTCTGGAGCTTGTTCTTCACGAAAAAAGCGGTATCATGGTCATTTTGAAATATACTCCCGAGATAGATCTGTTAAAGCCGGAGATATTGTATCCCTGCGCCGTTGTTGAAGATCCTTCTGTCAGACAGAAGATCACCGCAAAGCTCGGAACTCCCGATGTTTACGCTTTGTGTACGGACGGTCTTGTGTATTTTGCGGATCATAATACTTCTCTTCTCTGGAATAAGTATGCAAACGAGTATAAAAATGCAGAAAGAGCAGCGGAGCAGACATCAATTGAGGATAATAAACCTCAGGAAAGGAGCATAACGCCCGAAAAACCGGCGGTTCAGGAAAACACTGTGATACAAAGCAATAAACCAAAGATGAAAATTGATCTTACGCAAACGCAGGATATTATTGTACCGAATGTGGTTAAGCCCGACAGCGTGGTTATACATTCCGGGCTTAATAATGCGTCGTATCAGGATATTTCATCCCGACAAATTGAGATAGACCGTGAGGCTATAATAGCAAAGACTCGTCAGCAGGAAGAGGATATGCCGACAACGGCAAAGGTACACTCCGATTCGCTGAAAAGCTATGAAGAAACAAAAGAAGAGCCTTTCATCGGCGGAGCTATCGGTCAGAACGAGGATATTCAGACATCTTTGGATAACGATATTGATGATATATCCGATAATACCGCTGTTGACAGCGATCCTTTGCCCGATATTGGCAGTATTGATATTGCAGAGCTTGAAGAGCTTGCCGATCTCTCGGAAGATATTGAACCTTCTCCGAATAAGATTGAAGACAGCAAGAGTGATAACGAGCTTGAAATAACTCTCGATAAAACATACAGCTATAAAAGAGTGCGTCCGTCATACGGTCAGCAGGAACGGTTTGCAGATTACAGCGAATCGGGCAGTACAATAAAGAGCTTTGATAAGCAAAAGTTCAGAGAACCTGTTCCGCTTATAAAAGAAAATGAGCTGCCCGTTAAAAAGGCTGAGACTGTAACTCCGGTGAAAGAACAGACCTTTGTTAAGCCTAAAGAAGCTGTAACTGTAAATAAATCAGACACATTCAAGGGTGCAAGACCCGATAAGATAATTCGTCATACAGATGATATGTACTATTATTACGGAGGTCTTGACGCTGAGGGCAAACGCACAGGCTATGGAAGAACTGTAATGAGCAGCGGTCACACAGCGTATGACGGAGAATATGCAGACGACAAACGCAGCGGTTTCGGAGTATATTATTACAGAAACGGTAAGATCTGCTATGTAGGCAACTGGGATAAAAACCACAAAAGCGGAGCAGGCGTGTCTTTTGTACATAAAGACCGGAGTATGATAATAGGCAAGTGGGAGAATAATCAGACCACAGGTCCTATTGCGGCGGCAGACCACAGCGGCAATATTACAATTGCAGGCGGATATAAAGACGGCAAATGCGAAGGCATAGGAATGAAATTTCTGAAGAATAAAGAAACATTCCTTGTTTCTTCTTGGAATTATAATACACTGTCGTCAAAGGGTACTGTATTCAATAAAAACGGAGAGCTTTTATACTATGGCGAGCTGAAGGATGAACGCTTTGAGGGTCAGGGAATATCCTACAAAAACGGTTTGCCTGTTTATTCGGGCGAGTGGAAAAACAATATGTATGACGGCAAGGGTATTCTGCACCTTGCAAGCGGCAGAACTGTTTCGGGCGATTTTAAATCGGGCAGTATAAACGGAAACGCTGTATTTACCGATAAAAACGGTCAGATAATCTATGAAGGCGAATGGCGTGACAACAGGTATCACGGAGAGGGCAGACGCTTTTGCGAAGACAGCGGCTTATGGTGCGAGGGAACATTTTGCGACGGTTTGCCCGACGGAGTATTATACGGCTATGATAATGACGGCGAACCCGTATACAAAGGCGAATGGAAGGATTTCCGCTTTCACGGCAGAGGTATTCTTTTCAAGGACGGAGATATGGAGTATGAGGGCAGCTTTGAAAGAGGCATAAAAGAAGGGTTCGGTACAGAGTACAAAAACAATAAGAGAGTATATGGCGGAAGATTTTCTCAGAATAAGCGAAACGGTTTTGGTATAAGCTATACTTCCGAGGGTAGCGCCGAATACTGCGGAGTGTGGAAAGACGGTCTTTATGACGGCATAGGCATACTTTATGAATCGGGGGAGCCTAAGTATTTCGGAGAGTTCCGGTCGGGCAGAATGCATGGCAGAATAAACGAGGTGTCGGGCGGAGTGATTATCAAAGAGTGTGTTTACAATAACGGCGAAATAGCTTATATGCGTGAATACAGTCAAGACGGACTGAACCTTGTTTACGAGGGACATGTAAAGAACGGCTTATATGACGGTATGGGCTGCAAATTTACCGAGTACGGAGAAAAGCGTTTTGAGGGTATTTTCAGAAACGGCGAGATGTTCAAGAATATGAAGGTTCGCTTGAAAACGCTTGAAAAGCTGCCTGCCGCAGATTATATGAATAAGACCTGTTACAGCGAATTTACAGACGGAAACAGCTATGTGATAGAGCAGGAATACTGCGGCGGCTCATATTCGGGTATGCTTATTGACGGCAAGCCCGAGGGCAAAGGCACTATTCTGTATTTCGATCACGGCTATACGGGAGCATTTTCACACGGCAAGCCCTGCGGCGTAGGTGTTATATACGAATGGAACGGTGATGAGATCACGGGAACATTTGTTGATTCTCCGTCGTATAATACTCGCACTATCGAATTTGCAAATGATGTTGTGTATTATCTTGCAGCAAAAGGAGGTGAAAACTAAATGAATACAACATTGGAAAAGTTTATTGATATGGCAGTGAACCGGCTCGGAGATTTTTTGCCGCACCTTCTGGGCGCAATAGTAATACTTATAGTCGGAATGTGGCTTTCGGGAATAATCGCAAAGATAACCTCAAAAGCCTTGAAGCGCGCAAAGGTAGGAGAAACGGTGATAAGCTTTGCACACTCGTTTGTTAAAATCGGTATCAAAGTGCTTGTGATAATTGCCGTTATAGGCACATTGGGCTTTAACATTGCCTCGCTTATTACGGCTTTGGGCGCTGCAACGGTTGCTATTGGTCTTGCCTTGCAGGACGGACTGAAAAACATTGCAAGCGGTATAATGATACTTATAAACAAGCCTTTTCAGGTTGGCGATTATCTTGCAATAAACAGCCTTGAAGGAAAAGTTACACGCATAGACATTCAAAGCACACGTCTGCTTACTCTTGATAACAAAGAGGTTATTATTCCCAATTCGAGTATGTCAACGGGTAATATTATAAACTATACTTCACAGGAGAACAGAGGAGTTTTTCTTTCTTATCATGTATCGTACAGCTCCGATATTAATAAAGTAAAAGAGGTAACTAAGGGAGTAATTGATAATAATGAGCTTATACTGAAAACTCCGGAACCGATAATTGCAGTCGGCAATCACGGCGAGAGCAGTATTGAGATCATTGTCAAGGTATGGTGCAAGACCTCGGATTATTGGACAGTATATTATTATATGCAGGAGAATGTCAAAAAGGCATTTGATAAGAATAAGATAGAGATACCATTTATTCAGGTCAATGTACATAATGCAAATGTAAAAACAAAAAATTAAACATATCAAAAAAACCGCACACAGGCGTTATCCTGCGTGCGGTTTTGATTTACTTGTATGCTTGATTAGCTGCTTTTTCTGTAACAGCCTTTTTCGGCTTGCGAATACCCATTACAAGAAATCTGATAACAGGTATTCTGC
>JAFOMO010000042.1 GCA_017418905.1 Clostridia bacterium
AACACTTTCCTTTCGTTTTTGTTGTCATTATATAATATGCATATGAGCTATTATTTGTATAATGATTATCTAAAAAATAAAAAATTTTCTTGACAATCGCTTATATCTATGATAAAATAAACTTTACCATAACAAAAAGGAGTGATATACTTGCCAAAAGAAAGTACAAAAACAATAGCGCAGAACAAAAAAGCATATCACGATTATTTTGTTACAGAAACTATTGAAGCCGGAATTGAATTGTGCGGAA
Source organism: Clostridia bacterium (assembly GCA_017418905.1). Classification (GTDB taxonomy): domain Bacteria; phylum Bacillota; class Clostridia; order Oscillospirales; family Acutalibacteraceae; genus RUG592. The sequence goes on from JAFOMO010000042.1 coordinate 251, forward strand.
CTGAGGTAAAATCTTTGCGTGAAGGCAGAGTTAATCTTAAAGACAGTTGGTGTTCAATCACAAACGGAGAGATATTTATTAACGGTATGCACATAAGTCCGTATGAACAGGGTAATATATTTAATAAAGACCCTTTGCGTGTACGCAAGCTGTTAATGCACAAAAGAGAGATAATGCGTTTGTTCGGTACAGTCAAGCAAGACGGTTTTTCTCTTATACCTTTATCGTTATACTTTAAGGGCAGCAGAGTAAAAGTTGCTGTTGGAGTATGCAAGGGTAAAAAGCTTTATGATAAGCGTGCTGATATGGCTGCAAAGGCTGCCAAGCGTGATATTGAACGTGCTATGAAAAACAAAGGTCACTATTAATACAACATATTATGGGGATGTAAAGGTTTCGACGGGGATCGTGAGCCTTAGCCAAGCGAGCAGAGGTGCGGAGCCGCTTTAAAATCCGCAATTTAAAATTAAACGACAACTATTCAGTTGCAATGGCAGCCTGAGTGCTGCCCGTTCTTACCGAGTGTACCGCAGCTCGGATAAGGGCGTTTAAGGAGCGGTGAACGTAATGCAGGGGTGCTTTGACCTGCGTTATGAACAATTGAAGCTACCGAAAAGGTTAGCCTGCCTGTGGGCGAACCTTCGGGGGAATCTTAAATTATAGGCTACGCTCGTAGAAAGCAAGGGGAGTGGTTTTCGGACAGGAGTTCGATTCTCCTCATCTCCACCAAATATTGAAAAGCCGAGGATTTATGCGGATAATTTTATTTATCCCCAAAAAATCCTCGGTTTAAATTTGTTTATACTTCAATTTTTTGATTACTATAAAAACAAATTTGAGTTTTTGCACAGTCTGCATTACGCATTACGAATTACCAATCAATAAGACTCCGTATACAACACCTGCAAGTGTGCCGTAAACGATAACAGGACCGGCAATGACAAACATCTTTGCTCCGAGACCTAAAATAAAGCCCTCGGACTTAAATTCTATTGCAGGAGAGGCGACCGAGTTTGCAAAGCCCGTAATAGGCACTAAAGTTCCTGCACCTGCATATTTTGCTATGGAATCGTATACTTTAAGTGCCGTAAGAAGCACCCCTATAAAAACAAGCGTTACAGATGTCCACGCACGTGCGTTTGCTTCAGTCGAACCCGTTTGTACATAAAAATCAAAAAGCCCCTGCCCGATAGTACATATAAGACCGCCCACAAGAAATGCCCCGATACAGTTTTTTACAATCTTGCTGTCGGGCGATCTCTCGTCACTAAGTCTTTGATATTCCTGCTGAGATATTTTCATTTTAATGACCCTCTTTCTTTTTACGCTATTATTTCCCTTTTTTTAGGTATTATACAAACTATAAACTCTGCTGTCAAACAATTCCGCTTTCAACTTTCATTTTTCAAATTTTCTTTGAAGTTGATGTATTCTACAAATTATTGCAGACGATCATTGCATTGCACACTGAATATTGCACATTGAACATTACATACAACCATATTAACAAATTGTGCAGGTATTTAAAACAAATTGTAAAAATATAAAATTTGTGTATTCAAAGCTTTATTTTGTAACAATTTTGTTGTATAATAGTTTTGGTCAATTTTCAGGAGGTGCAAGGTGGAAATTTATCTCGATAACAGTGCGACAACGCAGATATGCAAAGCCGCAGCCGATAAAATTATATATATAGTTAACAATATATACGGCAATCCCTCATCTCTTCACAATAAGGGGCTTGACGCTCAGCACGAAGTTGAAGCTGCACGAAAAACGCTTGCAAAAGCCTTAGGCACGCTTGACACGGAGATCTATTTCACAAGCGGCGGCACAGAGGCAAATAATACCGCCGTATTCGGTGCAGCATATGCCAAAAAAAGACAAGGAAACAAAATTGTAACTACCGGCGCAGAACATTCTTCTGTTTTTGAAGCCTGCAAAGAGCTTGAAAAGCAGGGCTTTGAAGTGGTATATTTACAGCCCGATATATCGGGTCATATTTCCGCCGAACAGATAGAAAATGCAGTTGACAAGAATACAATACTTGTATCAGTGATGAACGTCAACAATGAAACGGGTGCGATTTTCCCCGTTGACAAGATAAAAAAAATCATAGACCGAAAAAAAGCTCCGGCACTTTTTCACTGCGACGCAGTTCAGGCATTCGGAAAAATTCCCGTTAAACCTTATAAAATAGGCGCAGACCTTCTCACGGTATCATCTCACAAAATACACGGTCCCAAAGGGTGCGGCGCATTATTTGTGAGAAAGGGAGTTTATATAAAACCGCTTTTATACGGCGGTGAACAGCAGAGAAAAATTCGCCCCGGCACTGAGGCAGTACCTCTTATAGCAGGTTTTGGCGAGGCTGTAAGTCAAATTTCGCCGTACTCGCAGACACTCGAATCAATGACTGCTTTGCGTGACTACACGGTCAAAAGGTTATCTCAGATAGGCGGAATTGTAATTAATTCCCCCGAGGACGCACTTCCATATATTGTAAATATATCGGTAACAGGCATTAAAAGCGAAACGCTTCTCCACTTTTTAGAGCAAAGAGAAATATATGTTTCTTCGGGTTCTGCCTGCGCAAAGGGAAAACAAAGTCACGTTCTCACTTCAATGGGATTACCAAAAAATATTACAGACTCCGCCCTGCGCATAAGCTTTTCAAAGTTCAGCACAACACAAGACGCAGACGCACTTGCAAATGCTATCGAACAAGCAAGCAGGAGTTTAATTCGCAATTCGTAAAGTCAATTAGTAGTTGCGCAGATATACATAATAAAACCGGAATTTTATTTTCCCCCAACAAACTAAATATTTTAGTTATCCGAAAAAGTAAACCGCCCGTAAGGTCGGGAGCGTCGAGGGCGAAAAAATACAAGATTATCAAATAAATCAGATTATAAAGGAAAAAATTATGAAAGAAATAATTCTCGCAAAAATAGGTGAAATTGCCCTCAAGGGCTTGAACAGAAAAAACTTTGAAGATCTGCTTTTGAAAAACATCAGAAAGAAGCTTCACCCCTTCGGACGCTTTGAGGTAGTATCTTCGCAGTCAACAATAAGAATAACTCCGCTTGATGATGATATAGATATGGACGACGCTGCAAACGCTTTAAGTCACGTTTTCGGAATAGTTACCTTCTCGCGTGCGTGCGTTGCCGAAAAGGATATTGAAAAAATAAAGACTGCCGCAAAAGAGTATTTGTCGGATATATTTGAAGATAATGTTTCGTTTAAGGTAGAGTCAAAGCGCTCGGATAAAAGATTTCCATACGGCTCGCCCGAAATATCAAAAATTGTCGGAGGATTTTTAGCAGACGAATTTCCGAATATCACTGTTGACGTACACAACCCCGATGTCACCGTTACCGTTGAAGTCAGAGATTACGCCGCATACGTACACGCAAGCGTTCAGGAAGGCGCAGGCGGAATGCCCGTTGGCTCGGGCGGCAGAGCGGCTGTTCTTATCAGCGGCGGAATAGACAGTCCCGTTGCCGCTTATATGATGGCTAAGAGAGGTCTTGCGCTTGACGCAATACATTTCGCAAGTCCGCCTTATACAAGCGAGCGTGCAGAAGAAAAGGTCGCAAGCCTTTTAGAGCTTGTGTCGGAATACGCAGGACGTATAGATATGTATACAGTTCCGTTTACACGTATACAAACAGAGATACAGAAAAACTGCCCCGAAGAGCTTTTTACTATCATTATGCGGAGAATGATGATGAAAATTGCCGACATTATCGCAAGCAGCAAGGGCTGTCAGGCACTAATCACAGGAGAGAGCTTAGGTCAGGTTGCAAGTCAGACCTTAGGTGCTTTAGCCTGCACAGACGAAGCCGCAAATATGCCTGTATTCAGACCGCTTATAGGTATGGATAAAAAAGAGATAATCGCAATTTCTCACCGTATAAATACGTTTGAAACATCTTGTCTGCCATATGAGGACTGCTGCACGGTATTTACTCCCAAACACCCGAGAACAAAACCGAAACTCGGCCTTGTGCGCAGTGCGGAAAGCAAAGTTGATTGGGAAGATATGATAAATGAAGCAGTCGAAAATACTAAAATAACAAAAATAGGCTGTGACAATTGCTGACATTTGTTTTTTTTGTGCTTTCATTTTTTTTGGCTTTGTGTTATAATGTATAATTGAGTGAACGAAACTTCATCATTATGTTTTGATATATTTTAAACGAAAAGAAAAGAATACGCTTTCGCCGCTTGCCGGCTAACGCATGACGGGAGGTTCAGTCTAAATTGAAAGCAGAAATATACTCTGTGGTAGATAAGTCCTTTAACCCAAAATCACTTGACAAAAAGATGACCGGTGTCACAAACAGACTCAGAGAGGCAGACATTGAAATTCTCTATAAAACAGACCTTGAGGCTGATAAGATAAAGCTGTTGGAGGCTTTAAGACAAAGCTACGCAACAGACGAAGGAATACAGCTTATTATAATCGCAAACGCTCTTGACGGCACTGCTGAATGCGATACAGTTCAGCTTTTCAAAAAGCTGTGCCCCAAGCATACCGAGGCAGACGACCCCGACGAGGCAGAAAACATTTCCGAGTATAAAAACAAGGGCGACCTTGAAAACCTTTCCAAAGAGTACAAAGGAAAGAAAAAGAAATCAGGCAAGAATAAAAGCAAAACAGACGATACAGTAAAAAAAGGTCATATCATAAATGAGATATGGTCAACAGGCGACCTGGGCAAGGGCTATGAAGGCTGCTTTATGCTCTATGACGAAAAGCTTGTTGTCGCTCTGCCTAAGGAATCGCTCACGAAAACTCCCACGTCGGAAATGATAATAACAGGCGCAAAAAAGGCGACCTCCGCAAAGGGTATTACAACAGGTAATCTCATAGGCGGCAATGCAGGCGATCATTTCGACTTGTACACTATCGCACAGAACAACTATAAAAAGAAAAAGAAGGGCGGCTTTGTGTCGAACTTCATACCGGTCAAGGGCGACAGCGCACTTGAGGTTACAAGAAAGATCATACTTATGGCGGCAACCGTTACATTTATAGTAACAGCCGTAATTCTCTGTAAGCTTCTGTTTGTAGAGCCTGCACAGGTAGAAGAAAAATATAACGCAGTTCGCGATATTGCACACGGCGTTAAGGTAAACAGCGACAAATCGTCATCAGACAGCGAAGAAGAAGACCTCGACCGCTTTGCAAAGCTTCAGGCGATAAACCCCGAAATAAAGGGCTGGATATATATTCCGAACACAACGTATATAGACTACCCTGTACTTGAACATAAGGGCGACGGACCTTATTCACAGTTTTACCTGTGGAGAGATTATTTAGGCGGTCAGTCGAATTACGGCTCGATCTTTATGGACTACCGCTGTGAGGATAGTATAAATTCCAAAAATATTATACTTCACGGTCATAATATGGATAATGGTATGGTATTCCACCAGCTTTTGAGCTATTCAAACCTTAATTTCTATCTGAGTGCGCCGATTATTCAGTTCGATACGGCAGAATATGACGCAGACTGGAAAATTATTTCCGTATTCAAGACAAACACACTCCCGTCACAGGGCGAGTTTTTCAACTATCTTAGAGGTACGTTTGAAAACGATGTCGATTTTATGGACTTCGTATATAATATTATGGAACGCTCCATTATCGACACAGGTGTTACCGTAAACGAGAACGATCAGCTCATTACGCTGTCAACGTGTTCATACGAGTTTTCAGAGTTCAGAACCGTAATTGTCGCAAGACGAGTACGCAAGGGCGAGGACTCAAAGATTGACTCATCAAAAGCAGGATACAACCCCGACGCAGTATGGCCGCAGTGCTGGTATGCAAGAAACGGCGGTGTGCGCAAAGAGCTTACCGACTTTATTACAGCGTGTAAGGCTGGTCAGACACCGTGGTATGACGGCGACTATAAGCTTGACAAGAAAGACATCAGAAAGATAAAGGATTCCGATACCGAAGAAGAAAAAGAAGAGGAATAGGAAGAAGAGGAAGAGGAAAGCCGAGAAGAGGAAGAAAGCCGCGAGGAAGAAGAGAGCAAAGAAGAAGAAAGCTCTAAGCCCGAAGAACCTTCTTCAGAGCCTGAAAAGCCCTCTGAACCTGAACCTGTAAGCAGTGAAGAGGAATCGTCGTGGTACGAACCCGAACCCGATCCCGAACCGGACAGCAGTGAAGAGGAGTACTCCTCTGAGTACGAACCCGAACCCGACCCTGTGAGCAGTGAAGATGACAGTTCGTGGTATGAACCTGAACCCGAACCCGATCCGTCGCAGCCCGATGAAAACGATTCGTGGTACGAATAGTTGCTATAAAACAAAAGGGAACGTTGTACACGTTCCCTTTTGTTCAATGTGCAGTGTGCAATGTGCAATGTGCAGTGTGCAATGTGCAATGTGCAATGAATATTGTGCAATTAGCAATTTAGACCGTGCAAAAACCAACAAATAAGTTTTCGGTCAAGCCTTTTTCAAAAGGCTTGCCGGGGTGTGGGGACAGCGTCCCCACAATCGCCGCAGGCGCACTCCAGCCCTTTTAGGGGTGAATTTCACAACCAGTCCTGCGGACTGATTTTGAAAGAGGGGCATTTTGCGTGACCATGCCCCTAAGTATGACTTTAGGCAAAAGTCGCCCCGCCGCTC
>JAFOMO010000043.1 GCA_017418905.1 Clostridia bacterium
AAAAGAAAAAAGAGAGCGGCTCGTAAACGCTCTCTTTTTTTGGGGAATCGTATTTAGAAAGAGGTCATATAATCTAAATCAAATAATGCGGTAGTGGCAATCATGCCGCATTTCCTAAGTGGCAAGCAGTGTCAGCAATCATTCACTGCAACACTATAATATAACAAAAACGTCACTTTTTAAAGAGGTTTTGATTATTCGGTACTTTAAAGTGTCTATTTGGTTCTTCAAAAGCAGATGATCTTTCGCTAATTGTCAGAAAAAAGATAAATAGTTTTCATTGATAAAATAAAATAAAATAAGAGCGACTTAATCGCTCTTATTTTAGGGGAATCGTATTTTAGAAAGAGGTTTTCGTAATAATCTCAGTAAGTCGGTAACTGTTTACCGTATCTAAAGTGTAATATATTTTTTAAAAAAACGCAATAGTTTTTGCCTATTTGGTACTTTTTTGTGTTTATTTGGGCTTCATAAATAAAAACTGTTATAATTAATTCTTATAAGTTTTCTTTGGCAGTCTTACGATAAAATGTATAATATCATCGTCCATTTCAACATAAGCTACACCCTTATACGATTCGGCAATTCGCTGTACTGTACTAAGTCCTAAGCCTTCGTGCTGTTTTTTTCTGGAATAGCTGTAATCAAAGAAGTGAGAAATTTCTTTTTCGTCACCGAAAAACTTGTTTGAAATATCTATAACGCTTCCGCCTGCGCTGCTGCTCTCGTAAATTTTTACTTTGATACCGTATTCTCTGTCTTTTGCGACAGACAATTCGTCTATCGCATTTTGCAGAAGATTACCGATAATTCTGTTTATCTCGTATGCCTCGGGAGCAAGCCCTTTCAGGTTTGACGTAATATCAAAGTCAATATGTATGCCCTTGCTCTCTGCGTCTGAGCGATAAGCATACAGCATAGCACTTATAGAGGTGTCGTATATCGGAAGTACCTCGTTTACATATTCCGTTTCCGCAACCATTTTGCTGACGTACTCTTTACATTCATCAAATTTATCTGCTTCAAGAAGCCCGTTAACTGCGTGCAGGTGCAAATTGAAATCGTGTCTTTGAGCACGTATCATTTTTATAAAGGATCTAAGCTCTTTCTGGTGCTGTTTTTCCTGTTCGCTGACGTCTGAAAGAATGGAGTATTCAACGAGCATTTTCAGCATAGTAAAGCTTATAACAATGTAAGCGACAGAGAAGAAAAATTCAAAGCCGATATAGAATACTGCTTTTTCGGAGACACTCAGAGCCTCTAAGGATATGTATATACCCATTATGATAACAAGGGTAAGAATTATCAAAAAGGTAAAAATGATCATACGGTTTGATTTTACCTTAGGGTCTTTGTGATAAAAGAAATCCTTTACCCAGGTATTATTGAAAAAGGATATTTTTTGCAGCCATACAATAAAGAATACAGCGGCGATAATTGCGAGGTATACTATCATATAGATCAAAGAGGCATAGCTGATACCGCTGTGTACACGAAGTCCTATAAAGGTGAGGTAAATGTAGTAATTCAAAACTATTATGGTACTCATTGTAAATGTAAGTATTTTCTCGAATACACGCCATTTATCAATAAGCAGTCGTGCAAGCGACCAGACAAACATCAGTGCAAGCAGAGTAACATCAGTGAATTTTCCGCTTGTGAAATTCCACACGATACTGCTTAAAAGTACAAAAATCAGTATCATAAAAAGCTCAACGATATTGAATTTTGTGTTGAGCCATAAAACCAGCGACATAATAATGCCGACAGTTAAGCCGAATGCCAAAGATATTCCGAGTTCGAGCAAAACATCACCGCCTATTTATAATACAATAATACAATATAACAATTTTATCATATCGGAAAGGATAAATCAATATTACTTATAAGCTGATCGCTTTGTAAAAAAAATAAAAAAATTTTACTTTACCACTTTATATTTGCTGTAAAATATAGTATAATCTAAGTGTGGGGAGTAATCCCAAATAGAAATGATTCAGGAGCGTGAATACAATGGCATTAGTAAATGCAGCAGAAATGCTTAAAAAAGCAAAGCAAGGTCATTATGCAGTAGGTCAGTTCAACATCAATAACTTGGAGTGGACAAAGGCTATACTTCTTACAGCACAGGAGCTTCAGTCACCTGTAATTCTCGGTGTATCTGAGGGCGCAGGCAAGTATATGACAGGCTTTTCAACAGTTGCAGCTATGGTTAAGGCTATGGACGAATCTCTGGGTATCACAGTACCCGTTGCACTTCATCTTGACCACGGTACATATGAGGGCTGCTACAAGTGTGTAAAGGCAGGCTTCACTTCTATTATGTTTGACGGTTCTCATTATCCGTTTGAAGAGAACCTCGCAAAGTCTAAAGAGCTTGTAAATGTTGCTCATAATCTCGGACTTTCTATCGAGTGCGAAGTTGGTTCTATCGGCGGCGAAGAAGACGGCGTTGTAGGTATGGGCGAGTGTGCAGATCCCGATGAGTGCAAGACAATTGCAGATCTCGGCGTTGATATGCTTGCAGCAGGTATCGGCAATATTCACGGAAAGTACCCCGAAAACTGGCAGGGTCTTTCTTTTGAAACACTTGACGCTATTCAGGCTAAGACAGGCGAAATGCCTTTGGTATTACACGGCGGCACAGGTATTCCGGCTGATATGATCAAGAAGGCTATTTCTTTGGGCGTATCAAAGATTAACGTAAACACAGAGTGCCAGCTCTCATTCCAGGAGGCTACAAGAGCTTATATTGAGGCAGGCAAAGACCTTCAGGGCAAGGGCTTTGACCCGAGAAAGCTTCTCAACCCCGGCTTTGAGGCTATCAAGGCTACTGTTAAAGAGAAGATGGAGCTTTTCGGTTCTGTTGGCAAGGCATAATTTTAATTAAAACACTTTCCCCGTCCTTTTGCAGGACGGGGCTTTTTTGTTGAATTGAAAATGTAAAATTAATGTTTGAAAATCACAATTTCCATTTCCCACTTTCCAAATTCCGCTTTATGCTTTCATTAAATAACCAGAACTCCGTTATCGCTTTTCAAAACGATATAGAGCTGTTCCTCTGCGCCGGTGTCGGCGTTTATATATACAAGAATATCATTGCTGCCGCTTTTGCAGCGAAATTCATACGTCAAAACTTCATAATTTCCTGCCGTTGGTATTATAGCAAGCTGAGAGCCTGTAATTTCAAGGCCTTTATTGACGTACTCCCTTGCCTCGTCCGGTGAGAGTGTCGGAGCTTTTTCGGGGCGTGTTTTGTGGTTCATAATATAACCTGTTGCACAAAAGCTTACTATTTCTCCTGTTTGCAGACTGACACCCACTTTTACAAGATCGCTGTAATATATAATATCGTTGGCGGTATAAGCAAAGTTTATTGTACATATGTTGTCTGATACGGAATAATAGCTTTCTTTGAAGCTCTCGCCGAATGAACTTCTCAGAAATTGTGCGGCTTCATCTATGGCTGAATTAACGGATAAAGTCGATTTGCTGACGGGCGTATGATCTAAATAAAGATCAATAAAGCCGCCCTTCTGAGTAACGGTAATATACTTATCAAGGCTTGTAAAATTATAAGTCGGCAAATTGCCCTCGCCTTTTCCGCTGAAGTATAAGTCGCTCTGACTGCAATGCGCAAATGCAGCGGCTCTGACAAGTGCCTGAGTCTGAGATATTTCCTTCTTGTTTTCTGTCAAAGCAGGCTTTTGCTTTTCGATATGATCTGAGAAGGGTCCGTCATATATCATAGTCGGATAATCTGCGAAGCCCTCGTTCATCTCGCGGAATCCGCCGTCAAGCGTCAATTCTTCCGACTGCTCGCCTATTTCCTCAATGTTGCCTTTGAGCGTAATAGGCTTGCCGATCTTGATAGTACCGTCACCGTAAGCGGCTGCAAGATCGCCTACCGATGTATCGAGAGTGCAGGCGTATGAGTAAAGCTTTTTTAAATTGTCAAGCTCTTCATCGGACAGCTTTTCATTTTTTGCAAGCTTTTTCAGAGAATAAAAGGAATAATCTCCTACCTGCGCCAGATATTTTTGTATTGCAACAGATTGATCTGTGCTGACGGGCAAAACGGCAAGCGAATTTTTCGCACCCTCGCTCATAGTCATAAGCTTTGCGAATACGGGTTGAAGTCCCGATTCGGAATTAGAGTATAAACCCTTTTGCAAGGTAGTTTTAATGTTTGAAACATAGTCTGACAGATCGTTTATTGACTGCTGATATTTATATTCTACTGTATCACGATAACGGGAAGTTATACGGTAGCCTGTGAAGCCTGCACCGAACAGAAGCAGCGCACCTGCCAAAGAAAAAGAAATTATCCTTAACTGCACCCTTTTAGATAATGTTTGCGGCATAATAAAATAAACCCCTTTCGGAAATCGTATTATGCGCTTATTATTGGCAGTTAAGGATAAAATATACATTATTATTAGCTCAAAGCTTAAAGTTTAAAGTGGAAAGTGGAATTATTGGAAACTGAACTCTTAACTCTCAAAACTCCACACTCAAAAAGGGGGGCTTATTTGGTTGAATAATAGAAAGCGAGGAATGCGAAAAAGAGTGAAGCTGCGAATAATCCTACGCCGAAAATGCGAACAATGAGTATTGTTTTTTTGATCTTATACTTCTGATAAAAGTTTTCGGGGGCAAAGGGCAGAGCCAGAATGACAATGCATAGCACCAGAAGCGCACAGGCTACTATAATATTTCCCTGTACGGGTACAAATACTGCCATGATAAGTCCGCACATAATAGCTATGATACATATTATATTGAAAATTCCAAAGGTCTTTTCTGTTTTGCGCCTCTTTTGATAGAAAGCTAAGGCGAGGTTTTCACATTCATTGTCTTTGCAGTACTGCAAATGATAGCTTTCAAGCTCTTTGCTGCAGTAATCACATTTCTTCATTTTTATCATCTCCTGCTATATATTTTAACGTACACGGTGATAACAGTCAATAAAAAAATATAATAAATTTTTGAAAAAGCTATTGACAAATCAGTTTTAATACGGTATAATAACACTTGTCACTGATGTTGACAGCATAAATGGCGATATAGCTTAGTTGGCTAGAGCGTTCGGTTCATACCCGAAAGGTCGGCGGTTCGAGTCCACCTATCGCTACTGATACGGCCCGGTGGTCAAGCGGTTAAGACACCGCCCTTTCACGGCGGTAACACGAGTTCGATTCTCGTCCGGGTCACCAAAGTAACTCTTACGTAAAGTAAGGGTTACTTTTTTTGTAAAAATTATTTATTGTGTGTATTGACAAAAAAGTATATATAATGATATAATCATAATGCCGCTTATCATGGGCAGCTAAGATGGGACGAAATATGCCTGCGCCTACAATGTCGTTTTATACTGACTGTATATTTATTATATATGATAGCGAGTCTTAAAAGAAAGTGCAGGTGTCTGCAAAATGTATGCAATTATTGAAACAGGCGGAAAGCAGTACAAGGTTGAGCAGGGCAGCGTTATCTTTGTAGAAAAGCTTAATGCCGAAGCAGATGAAACAGTTAACTTTAATGTAGTGGCAGTCGGAACACAGGGCGAGTTCGTTACAGGCTCTCCGTTCGTTGCCAAGGCTTCCGTAACAGGCAAGGTTCTCAAGAACGGTAAGGGTAAGAAGATCATAGTTTCTACTTACAAGCCAAAGAAGGGCGAGAAGAGAAAAATGGGTCACAGACAGCCCTATACAAAGGTTGAGATCACCGGCGTAAATATGGATTAATGACTAAGGTAATTTTCTGCACCGATATAAACGGTGAGTTGGTGGGTTTCCATATTCACGGTCACAGCGGTTATGCCGAAGAGGGCGAGGACATTGTTTGCGCTGCGGTAAGCTCGGCGGCTTATATGGTTATGAATACCATTACTGATGTGATGCATATTGATGCGCAGGTGTCGGCTGATGACGAAAGCGGAGATGCGGTGCTAAGAATTTTATCGGAAAATGCGGCTGAATGCAGGTATTTATTGCAGGGGTTCAAGCTGCATATGCTCTGTCTTGAAGAGCAGTACAACAAGTTTATAAGTGTAAAAAATACGGAGGTGTAATTATGTTAAAGATCAACATTCAGCTTTTTGCTCATAAAAAGGGTATGGGTTCTACAAAGAACGGACGTGACTCAGAGTCTAAGCGTTTGGGTGTTAAGCGTGCAGACGGTCAGTTTGTACTTGCAGGAAACATTCTTGTAAAGCAGCGTGGAACACACATTCATCCCGGCGAGAATGTAGGCCGTGGCTCCGACGATACATTGTTCGCTAAGGCTGACGGTGTAGTTCGTTTTGAGCGTATGGGCCGTGACCGTAAAAAGGTTTCTGTTTATCC
>JAFOMO010000044.1 GCA_017418905.1 Clostridia bacterium
GGCGCTGCCCCTTAGAACCCCGCAAGCCTTTTGAAAAAGGCTTGACCGAAAACTAAATTGTTGGTTTTTGAACAGTCTGCATTGCACATTGAAAAATAAAGAAAGGCTTGATAAAATTTGGACGTCAGAAAAGAAATCGTAACGCTTTTGCAAAGCAAAAATCTAAAAGTATCATCTGCCGAGAGCTGTACCGGGGGACTTATATCTCAGATGATAACAAGCGTTCCCGGAGCAAGCAGTGTTTTTGAGCTGGGAGTTTGTTCTTACTCAAACGATATTAAAATGAAGGTGCTTGAAGTTCGCAAAGAAACTATCGCCGAGTTTACAGAGGTAAGCTATCGGTGCGCAGAAGAAATGGCAAGCGGTGTGTTAAAGCTTTCCGGGGCTGATATTGCGATAAGTACAACGGGTTATGCCGGACCGTCGGGAGGGACTGAGGAAAATCCCGTGGGTACTGTATATATCGGGCTTGCGTGCGGTGATGAGGTTACTTCCGAAAAGAAAAACTTTAACGAAGATCTGTGCAATAACAGAGCGCTTATCTGTCAGAGATGTGCCGAGTATTGCCTTAGTAAGCTTTGCAGTATGGTCAAGAATATGTAATACTGTGAAAAGTATATTAATCCGTACAGGTTTTGAACGTTAAAAATTTGACAAGTTAAATGAGTTGCCTATTGAATTTAAGCTCGATTTATAATATAATATTATTGGTCAGTTTTGCGGAAAGCTGTGTTCATACGCAAATTGACCGATAAATGCATTTCATTATTATGCGAAGGGTGTGAAAGGGTATGACAAAGCTCGATAAAACAGTTGCCCGTGAAACTGTGTACATTTGTGTCTGGGAGCTTATTCTGAGCGTACTTATGCAGGCGATATATCTGGCAGTCGGTCTTTGGAGCAACAAAGTTCTTTTCGGAAATCTTATCTCGGCTTATTTTGCTGTTTTCAACTTTTTGTTAATGGGAATGACTGTTCAGAATGCCCTTAAAATGGAAGAAAAGGACGCTCGTCATGCAATGCGTTTTTCACAGTCTGCTCGAATGCTCATGCTGTTTTTAGCAGCAGGTACAGGAGTGTACTTCTGTGACCCGATAGCGTCTGTGCTGCCTTTGTTCTTTCCTCGTATTGCGGTAGGCTTTCGTCCGTTTATAGGAAAAAAGAACGCCTCGTTAAACGAAGAAGAGCAAAAAAGCGATAACAATTGAAATGCAAAGAGAAGGTGGTGAAAATATACTTTGAAAAGTGAAACAAAAAGCAGGTCTAAGGCTTTTAAAGCGGTAGATTTTCTTTTGCTTGCGTGCGCTGTAATACCGTACATATTCGGTATTGCGCTGTATGTTCTGATAAAGCCGCCGTCGTCGGGTATAGAGATAACGGGTGCAAAGATACTTTTTACAATAGATATGCCCCTGCAAAGCCTGCCGATAACCGAGTCACAGGTCAATTCGTGGATAGTTATTGTAACTATATTCTTTTTGTGCTTGTACCTTACACACGGTATATCTGCAGCTCAGCCGACCGCAAGACAACATCTTGCCGAGTGGATTGTCGAGAAAACAGAAAACCTCGTCAAAAACAATATGGGCGAGTTCTTTGACGGCTTTGCACCGTTTGTTGCCGCAATTATGGGTCTTTCGGCTTTTTCGAGCCTGCTTACTCTGGTAGGACTGTTTCCGCCGACCTCAGACTTAAACGTTGTAGGCGGCTGGGCAGTGCTTGTATTTATTCTTATCACGCATTATAAAATGAAGTGCGGCTTGCTTCACTACATAAAGAGCTTTGGCGACCCCGTGCCGCTGCTTGCTCCTCTGAACGTGATAAGCGAGATAGCAACACCCGTTTCAATGGCTTTTCGTCATTACGGAAACGTGCTTTCCGGTTCGGTAATATCGGTATTGGTTGCTGTGGGACTTCAGGGCTTATCAAAAATTGTTTTGGGTAAACTGCCGGGCTTTATCGGTGAGTTTCCGCTGCTGCAGATAGGTCTGCCTGCCGTGCTGTCGGTATATTTTGATATATTCAGCGGCTGTTTGCAGGCATTCATCTTTGCAATGCTTACAATGCTTTATATCTCGACGGGATTCCCCTCGGAAGATTATAGGGCGAAACTTATGAAAAAAGAAAAAAATTGATTTTACGGAGGAAATAATTATGGAACTGGCTATTGGTATTATTTTAGGCTGCTGCGCACTCGGCGCAGGTATGGCAATGATCGCAGGTATAGGCCCCGGTATCGGTGAAGGCAACGCAGTTGCAAGCGCATGTGAGGCAATAGGCCGTCAGCCCGAAAGTCAGGGCAATGTTACAACAACAATGCTTATGGGCTGCGCTATCGCAGAAACAACAGGCCTTTATGCGCTCGTTATCGCTATTTTGCTTATATTCCTTGCACCCGGCAGATTCGTAAACATTCTTGTTGAAACAATGAACAACATTAAGTAATTTTTGGGAGCTGATAGTATGCAATCAACAGAGGTTATATCTGTTAATCTGTGGCAGATGTTAATATCTTTGCTTAATCTGCTGATACTGTTTCTGATCCTCAAAAAATTTATGTATAAGCCTGTAAAGAAAACTCTTGCCGAAAGACAAAAGCTTATTGACGAGCGTTTCGAGAACGCACAAAAGGCTCAGTCGGACGCAGACAGCGCAAAGAGCGAGTATGAGTCAAAGCTTGCAAATGCCGACAGCGAGGCTGCCGATATTATTAAAGCCGCACGGGCAAAGGCAGAGCGCAAGAGCGAGAAGATAGTTTCAAGCGCAAAGAGCAAGGCAGACGATATTCTCAGGCAGGCGCAGACAGACGCAGAGCTTGAAAAGAAAAAGGCTGAGGCGGATATAAAGAATGAAATAACCGAGGTCAGCTCACTTCTCACCGAAAAGCTTTTGGGCAGAGAGATAAATGCCGCAGACCACAGAGATTTTATAAATTCCTTTATTGAGAAAATAGGTGAGGAAAATGACTGATACCGCAAAAGAGTATGCCGCTGCCTTGTATATGCTTGCCGCAGAAGAAGAGCTCACTAAAACAGTATCGGACGGATTGAAGATAGTTTCGGCAGCAATGAGAGAAACACCCGAATATCTTGATTTTCTGTCCTCGCCGAACATTCCCGTAAGAGAGAGGCTTAGTGCCGTTGATAAGGCTTTTTCGGGTACGGTGCATGAGTATGTATTGTCCTTTTTGAAGCTGCTCTGCGAAAAAAATCATGCAAGGCTGCTGCATAAATGCATAGCGGATTATGAGGATATGCGCCACATAAACGACGGAATAGTCACGGCAAATGTTGTTAGTGCCGTACCGCTCAAAAAAGCAGAGAAGGAACAGCTTAAAATAAAGCTTGAAAAGCTTACGAATAAGACTGTACTGCTCAACTGCTATGTCAACAGATCAATTCTGGGCGGTATGATAGTACACGTTGACGGCAAGGTGTTTGACGGCAGTTTAAGACGCAGACTGCATGACATAAAGGAAGTGATCAAATAATGAGTTTAAGACCCGAAGAGATCAGCAGTATAATCAAAGATCAGATCAAGAATTATAAATCACGCATAGAAATGGCAGAAACAGGCACAGTTATACTTGTAGGCGACGGTATCGCAAGCGTGTACGGTCTGAGAGAGTGTATGGCAAGCGAATTGCTTGAATTTGAAGACGGTACTTATGGTATGGCTCAGAACCTTGAAAACGAAACTGTATCGGTTGCCATTCTGTCTGATGATAACGATATAAGAGAGGGTACGACAGTTCGCAGAACAGGCAGAGTATTGTCTGTTCCCGTAGGCGAAGAGCTGCTTGGCAGAGTAGTAAATGCGTTGGGCGAGCCTATCGACGGAAAAGGTCCGGCACACTGCAAAGCAGCAAGACCCATAGAGTCGGAAGCCCCCGGCATTATTGAGAGAAAAAGTATTTTTAAGCCTATGCAGACAGGTATCAAGGCTATTGACGGTATGATACCCATAGGCAGAGGTCAGCGTGAGCTGATAATCGGCGACAGACAGACAGGTAAGACCGAGATCGCCATTGATACTATAATAAATCAGAAAAATTCGGACGTATTATGTATATACGTTGCGATAGGTCAGAAGGCAAGCTCGGTAGTTCAGCTTGCTAACGAGTTATCGCGTGCAGGCGCATTGGATTATACCATAATCGTATCGGCATCAGCCGCAGAGAGTGCGCCTATACAGTACATAGCACCTTATACAGGCTGTGCAATGGCAGAGTATTTCAGAGAACAGGGCAAAGACGTGCTTATCATTTATGACGATCTCAGCAAGCACGCTGTGGCTTACAGAGCGCTTTCTCTGCTTATCAGAAGACCGCCGGGACGTGAGGCTTTCCCCGGTGACGTATTCTATTTACATTCACGTTTGCTTGAACGTGCTGCCTGCGTTGCCCCCGAGTACGGCGGCGGTTCTATCACCGCATTGCCGATAATCGAAACTCAGGCAGGAGACGTATCGGCATACATACCAACAAATGTAATATCTATTACAGACGGTCAGATATTCCTCGAAACGGAGCTTTTCCATTCAGGTATAATGCCTGCTATAAACCCCGGTATATCTGTCAGCCGTGTAGGCGGCGCAGCTCAGCTTAAAGGTATGAAAAAGGTATCGGGTGAGTTAAAGCTTTTGTACTCACAGTACAGAGAGCTTCAGGCATTCGCTCAGTTCGGCAGCGATCTTGACGCAGATACAAAAGCACGTCTTGCTTTGGGCGAAAGAATCGTTGAGGTGCTGAAGCAGGGCAGAAATTCCCCCGTACACGTTGGCTGTCAGGTTGCAATTATTTATGCGGTAATTAACGGTTACTTAAATTCCGTTCCTGTTGATAAGGTGCACGAGTACGAAGAAAAGCTTTACGAAAAGCTTCACAATGAGAATGCGGAGTTCCTCAAACGTATAGAGGACGGTTATTTTGAACAAAGCGATATAGACAGCCTTGTAGAAACACTCAAAGATATGAAGAGGTGATATTGTGGGAGCAGATACAAAAGCGCTCAGAACAAGAATAAAAAGCGTTGATTCTACTCTGCACCTCACAAAGGCTATGGGCTTGGTTGCGTCGTCAAAGATCAGAGGTGCAAGCGACGCTATGAATAAGAGCCGTCAATATTCGTCTGCCGTAAGAAGTGTAGTCGAGCTGCTCCTGTCATCTCGGGA
>JAFOMO010000045.1 GCA_017418905.1 Clostridia bacterium
AAAAGCTGAATGCGGTACTGTTGTATGGAATGATGACGTAGATATTGCCCCCAAACATTTGTATGAAATGTCTGTATCTGTTTAATATACTATACCAAACATAAGAACCACCGTATTATAGAATTATTATATCAATCATCACAAAAAGGACAAAGCTTTTTCGGCTTTGCCCTCTTTTTTATAAGTAATTAATTTTTTAGACTTGCGAACAAAAACTTTATCTGCGTGCATTGAAGTATTTGGTTATATTACGTATAAGCGCATTATTGCGTACAGTCGCACGCCTGCTTTGATACAACGCATTGTTCTATATAACCTCTGAGTTCTTCCGCCCCTTCGCCTGTTTCGGCTGAAAAAGTGAACATCGGTACGTCCTTATAGTCCGACAATTCCTTTGAAAGCTCTTCAAGACGCTTTACCTGCTGAGTTTTTTTCAGCTTATCTTTTTTTGTGAAAACTATGATAAACGGAAAACCTCTCGTATACAGATAATCTATCATATTCATATCATCAGCAGACGGGGAGTGACGCATATCAACTATTTGTACCACCAAACAGAATTTTCTGTCCTGATTGAAGTACCCCTCGATAAGCTGTGACCAGCGTTTTTTCTCCGAGGCTGATACTTTGGCATATCCGTAACCGGGCAGATCGACCAAGTGAAATGTATCTACCCTGAAAAAGTTGATAGTTGCCGTTTTGCCCGGAGTTGCGCTCACCCTTGCCAAAGACTTGCGGTTCACAAGCTTGTTGATAAGCGACGATTTTCCGACGTTGCTCCTGCCCGAAAAAACTACCTCGGGCAGAACGGACTTCGGCAGACCTGCGGCTGTTCCTGCCGACAATTCATATTCGGCTTTATTGAAATTCATATAAAAGCCTCCTTATGCTCCCACAACGGCAGAAGGCTTTGTTTCGGCAGTCTTAGCCGCTTTTTTGCTGCGCACTGCCTTTTCGGGCTGAGGCTTTTCATACGTCTTGTCAAGTGTCATAGCAATTTCAAGCACTTCGTCTATCGTTTCTACCGGTATAAAATTAATGCTCTCTTTTACAACGCTGTCTATCTCGTACAGATCGGACTCGTTTTCTTTCGGTATGATAACAGTCTTTACGCCCATTTTGTATGCGCCCATAGATTTTTCTTTAAGTCCGCCGATCGGCAGAACCTTTCCTCTGAGAGTTATCTCGCCTGTCATAGCAACAAGTCTGTTGACGGGCTTATCTGTCAAAGCCGATACAATAGCCGTTGTCATTGTAATACCTGCGGACGGTCCGTCTTTAGGCACTGCACCCTCGGGGGCGTGTATATGTATATCGTTCTTTTTGTAGAACTCAACGTCAATGCCGAGCTTTTCTGCTCTTGTGCGTACACAGGTGACTGCGATCTTTGCAGACTCCTTCATAACATCACCCAAAGAACCCGTAAGCTCAATTTTACCTGTCCCCGGTACAACTGCAACTTCTATCGGCAGCAGCTCGCCGCCCACAGCCGTCCACGCAAGACCGTTTACAAGTCCTACCTCGTGCTTTGATGACAAAGAGTCGTCTTTATACTTTTTAGGGCCTAAGTAATCTTCAATATTTTTAGCTTCTATCTTGAATACCGTATCAGTTTCGCCGCTTGCGACCTTCTTTGCTATCTTACGCATTACAGACGCAATTACTCTTTCAAGACTTCTCACGCCAGCCTCTCGTGTATAGCTGTCTATCAGCGCATAAATAGCAGAGTTTGCAAATTTGCACTCGGAAGAAGTCAATCCGTTGTTTTTTAGCTGTTTGGGTATAAGGTGCTTCTTTGCAATGTTGAACTTTTCTTCTCTGTTATAGCTGCCGATCTCTATGATCTCCATTCTGTCTTTAAGCGGCGGCGGTATCATATGCGGATCATTTGCCGTTGTGATGAACATTACTCGGCTCAGATCAAACGGCAGATCTATGTAGTGATCCCTGAATGTATGGTTCTGCTCGGGATCGAGTACCTCTAACAATGCGCTTGTAGGGTCGCCCTTGTTATCCTGAGTAAGCTTATCTATCTCGTCAAGAATGATAAGCGGATTATTTGTACCTGCCGATTTTACTGCGCTGATGATCCTGCCCGGCATAGAGGCGATATACGTTCTTCTGTGACCTCTTATCTCTGCTTCGTCATGTATGCCGCCCAGAGCGATCCTCTCTGATTTGCGGTGAATTGCTGCGGCGATAGACTGTGCAATAGACGTTTTGCCCACTCCCGGAGGACCTACAAGACATATGATCTGTCCCTTTACCTCGGGAGTTAGCTTGCGTACTGCAAGATACTCGACAATACGCTCCTTGACCTTATCAAGACCGTAATGGTTCTTATCGAGAGCCTTTTGTACCGAGGGAATATCTATCTTATCCTTAGACGACTTGTTCCAGGGAAGCTCCAGGCAAGTGTCAAGATATGTACTGAGTATAAAAGCCTCCTGTGACGCATCAGGCAAACGCTCTAATCTGCGGCACTCCTTCAAAAGCTGTTTTTCAACCTCTTCCGTAAGGTGAAGCTTTGTTATCTGTTTTCTGTACTCTTCGATCTCCTCTTCAAAATCGTCCTCACCGAGTTCTTCTCTTATCGCACGAATTTGTTCATGAAGAAAATACTCCTTCTGATTATCGTCCATGTGTTCATGCGCACGTTCAACGATCCTTGCCTGCACCTCAAGAATACTAACCTCATTGTTGAGCATTTTAAGCAGGAGACCTAATCTCTTATCTATATTAACAGCGGCTAAGAGCCTGTATTTATTTTCAAAATCAATTACAACATGATTTGCAACATAGTCGCAAACCTTGCTCGGAGATTCGGTAAATTCTACCTTGTGAAGAATATCCGACGGCATTTTCGGAGAGAACTCCACATACTCCTCAAAGACGTGTCTTATCTCTCTCATCAAAGCTATTTGTATGATAGAGGGAGTATAATCCTCATCAAGCTCAATGGGAGATACCAAAGCTTCAAAATACGGTCTGTCTTTTTTATAGCTTAAAGCAAGACCTCTGTCAAGACCTTCTATTATTACCTTAATAGAATTATCAGACTGCTTTACTACCTGAAGTATTCTCGAAACAGTACCGACCTCATACAGCTCGCCCGTTGTGGGTGATGTATTCATAGGGTCTGTCTGAGTACAGATAAATAACATCTGATCTGCCTTCATAGCGGCTTTTATAGCCTCGGCAGAGGATTGTCTGCCTATATCGAAATGAGTAACAGACCCGGGAAATACTACCATACCCCTCAGCGCAAGAACGGGTAAGCTTATTGTAGACTTAAAATGATGATCTGAAATATCATATGAATCTATCGTGTTCTCATAATTATTATCTGCCATATTTTCTACCCTCCTTATACTATATAGAAATGATATAGAAATGCTGTAACATTACTGTTACAGCAAATAATCATTCTTTAGAATTATTCTTTCGATTTTTTCTTAGACATATCTCTTTCAATGTCTGCAACATCAAGTCCGTTCACGGTATCGCCGTTAACAGTGATCTTGACGATAGTTTCATCAGACGGAGAAGTGAACATAAGCTCGCCCAATATCTCCTCCATAATAGCTCTTAGTCCTCTTGCACCGGTATTGCGCTTGATAGCCTTCTGAGCAATTGCGGTAAAAGCGTCGTCTGTAAATTCAAGCTCTATACCGTCCATTTTGAAAAGCGTTTTATACTGCCCGACAATAGAGTTCTTAGGTTCATTAAGGATACGAACAAGAGCGTCCTCATCAAGTCCCTGCAAAGCAGCGATAACGGGTATTCTGCCGACAAGCTCGGGAATAAGTCCGAACTTAACAAGATCGTGCGGTTCAACGTCGCTCATCCAGTCTGTTTGGTTGAGCTCGTTTTTTTCCTTTACGGGAGCACCGAAGCCGAGAGAAGAAGAACCCTTTCTGCGCTCGACTATCTTTTCAAGACCGTCAAACGCACCGCCGCATATAAACAAAATATTACTTGTGTCTATATGTATATACTCCGCCTGCGGGTGCTTTCTGCCGCCTCCCGGGGGAACATTAGCCATAGTACCCTCGATTATCTTCAAAAGTGCCTGCTGAACGCCCTCGCCGCTTACATCTCTTGTAATGGAGCGGTTCTCGCTTTTTCTGCCTATCTTGTCTATCTCGTCAATGTAGATGATACCCTTTTCGGCTTTTTTAACATCGTTATCGGCAGCTTGGATAAGTCTGAGCAGAATATTCTCAACGTCCTCGCCCACATAGCCTGCCTCGGTAAGAGTGGTTGCGTCTGCAATTGCAAAGGGTACGTCCAAAGCTCTTGCAAGCGTCTGAGCAAGCAAGGTCTTGCCTACACCGGTAGGACCTAACAGCATTACATTGCTTTTGTCAAGTCGCTCGCCCTCTTTTTTGTTGAGCACTCTTTTGTAGTGATTATACACCGCAACACAAAGAGCCTTTTTTGCAGCCTCTTGTCCGATAACATAGTCATCCAGGTGCTTTTTCATTTCCATAGGCTTGATGAGCTTTATCTTGCTTTTGCCGCCCGATCTTTTAGGAGGGGTATTCTCTTCCTCTAAGATCGAAGAACAAAGCTCGATACACTGATCGCATATGTATACTCCGTTGCCGGCGATAAGCTTTTTTACCTCGTTATTTGTCCTGCCGCAAAATGAGCAGCAAATTTCTCTATTGCTATTTTTTCCTGCCATAAATTGTTTGCTCCCTGACACTTACTTTTAAAGTAGAAAGTGGAAAGTTGAAAGTGGAAATTAATGCGGTTATACACAATGAAACCTATACTTCATTGCACGCAGTCAAAATGCATTCTCCGTTATGATAAAAGTCAATGCTATTCAAAAAGTTTGCAAAAACCCATTGCACATTGCACATTGCACATTGAAAATTGCACATTGATATTAGCGGTGCGTTAAGATCTCATCTATCAAACCGTACTCCAAAGCCTGCTGTGCTGTCATAAAGTTATCTCTCTCTGTATCTCTTGCGATAACGTCATAGGGCTGACCTGTACGCTCTGCAAGAATTTCATTGAGCTTCTTTTTTGTCTGAATGATATGGTCTGCATGTATCATAATGTCGGTAGCCTGTCCTTTAGCACCGCCGCTGGGCTGGTGTATCATAATATCACTGTTTGGCAGTGAATATCTCTTTCCCTTTGCGCCTGCTGCCAGAAGGAATGCACCCATACTTGCGGCCATACCCATACAGATTGTAGATACGTCACACTTGATATACTGCATTGTATCAAAGATAGACATACCTGCCGTTACAGAACCGCCGGGGCTGTTGATGTAAAGGCTGATGTCTTTAGACGGGTCCTGACCCTCCAGAAACAAAAGCTGCGCAACAACTACACTTGCGGTAGCGTCGTTAACTTCATCTGTAAGCATAATGATTCTGTCATTGAGCAAGCGTGAATATATATCATAAGAACGCTCGCCTCTGCTTGTTTGCTCTACTACATAAGGTACTAATGCCATTTATTTCAATCCTTCCTGTTTTTTATCGTAATATGATTATACATCATACAATGGTCGAAAAATGCCGCATACTGCGATATTATTTTATAACAGCGCACTCCTTAACAAGCTTCATAGCCTTTTCTACCGACTTATCCTTTTTAAGGTCTGCGAGCGGAACGAGCTTCTTTACCTTGTCAACGTCCATTTTGTACATCTCTGCAAGAGTTTTGAACTCTTCCTCTGCATCCTCGTCTGTTGCCTCGATGTTCTCGAGCTCAACGATCTTTTCAAGTGCAAGTCTTACCTTTACGCTCTTCTCTGCGCTGTCTGCATACTGCTCTTTGAGAGTATCTCTGTTAAGACCTATGTACATCATATATGTATCGAGATCCATGCCCTGTGATCTGAGGCGCATATCAAAATCTCTTACCATATCCTCTTTCTTGTTGTCATACATAGCCTGAGGAATTTCACCCTGCACAAGATCGCTCAGAGCGTCTGCGAGCTTATTTTCAATGTCTGCTTCTCTCTCTTTTTCGAGCTCCTCTGCGAGATTTTTCTTGATCTCCTCTTTGTACTCGTCAACAGTAGAAGCTGTTTCGCTTGCATTCTGTACAAAGTCCTCGTCAAGCTCGGGCAATATTCTTGTCTGGATCTCGTTTATCTTGATCTTGAACTCAACCGGTGCGCCTGCAA
>JAFOMO010000046.1 GCA_017418905.1 Clostridia bacterium
CATAACAATTAACTCCTTTCGTCCATTGGACTTTTTTACATTAATATTATACAACAATTCCCGAATTTATTCAATACACAATTTGCAGTTTTTTCTATTATTCACAATAAGTTCATCATAATGAAAGTGGAGAGCGGAAATGCGCGGCAGGGTGCGGTCTGCCGGGAGCAGACGTTGTCGTAGGCAACAGCACCGACCGAGCCGGCAGGCGAGACCCGTGCGCCTGCACGCAATAATGCGCTTATACATAATGTGACCAATTGTTTATTGCACGCAAATATAATTCTTACTTTGTTGTACTAATGGTTAACGCTATTCATAAAGTATTGCAAGCAATCATTGCACATTAAATATAATACACCCGAACACTATCCAATGAGAAAAGTGTTCGGGTGTTTCTGTTGTATTC
This sequence comes from Clostridia bacterium, assembly GCA_017418905.1. GTDB lineage: Bacteria > Bacillota > Clostridia > Oscillospirales > Acutalibacteraceae > RUG592. Next base: position 410 of record JAFOMO010000046.1, read on the forward strand.
AGATGTGATTATGATACATCATAATTTTGGTTTATAAAGCTGTTTAGTATCTCTGTCATAAATATAATCGGGGATTTCATTTGTATCAATTACAGCCCGGTTATATGTTCTGCAAAACAGTTCAATAAAATTATCGCATTTTACATCATACAACAGTTCTGTTTTGTTTAATTGTTGCTGTAATTCTTTAAAGCCGATCGGTTTACCGACTAATTGCGTATCGTATCTATAATACTCAATTTATAAAATCATATAAGTTCCTCTATGCTTCGAGGTGTTGAAAATGAATAGATGATTTCAGAGGATAATTATTTATATACCTCGATTATCTTAGCAAAACCAATTTTTTTGCTTCCCTCGTAAAACCCTATTATCTCACCTTCACTTATAGAAATGTATAATTCAGGTGTGATAAATGCTATATATCCTACCGAGCTTTCTCCTGTACCAATCGTATCTGTTTCTATGTATTTATGAAGTCCTGTGGTAAAGTAACCGTTAATATTATGTGCAGGTCTGTATCCTGAAAAAATAATTCTGTCTGAAGTGTTTGTTATAATTGCTTTAACGTTATGTTTCAAATCCATTGCCTATACCTTATATATATCGAATTATATCAGATTATCCGTTATCCCGTCACCGATGTTCGGATGACCTGCGGAATAAATACAGTCGAATACAAACAAAACTATCAGCAAAAGGCAGATAAGTTTTTTTGTTTTGCGGGGTATCTTGATGAACAGATTATCAACAAGCGGTGCGGCGAAGTACGTTGTGAATACTCCCGCAAAGCCGAATACAAGAAGTCCTTCAAGACAAATTCTTCCGTTTAAGTGCATAAAGTAGCCGTGATAATCCCACCACTTTTTGTCGAAGCACTTTTCGAGTATCCACGATGTCATATACTCAACAAAGCCGCATACCGTAAACGATAATGTAAACATTGCGGTAGGGTTCTTGCGGAAGCCCCTGAGGAATACGACAATGATTATACCTGCAACTCCGTAAATAGGCAGCCACGGACCGAAAAGCGTTCCTCGGTTGATGAATTTACCCTCGTTGAACATATAGAAGATAACTTCCCATATCCAGCCGCCAATGGAAAAGAAGAAGAAGAACAGAACGCACGATTCAAGAGTGTATTCTTTGTTGATGTCTATTATCGACAGCCATTTGAGCCTGTCTAAATACTTTGTCGGACAGTATTCTCTCGGATAACTTGAAAACTGTTCGTCATTTGCGTAGAGCGTATGATCGCAGAGGAGCTTTCCGTTGTCTATCAGGTTAAGCTTTTTTCCTCTCAGATCTTCATACACCTGAGCGTATATGCACTCACGAAACGGATTGAGAAAGAACAGCGAGGTCAAATGAAATGTAAAGCCGTCTATCAGAGATAAGGGCAAAAGAGTCAAGTCAAGCTTGAATACGTTTCTTTTGTCGTTCATCATTAGCTGTTTTGAAAGCTCAAACGCCTGTTTGCACGTAACGGACGGATTCTCGGCAAGTATGTATGGTATCATCATATATTCATAGTGCTTGTAAAAGCCGCCGATTATCGTAAAATTCCAGAGCGTTTGTTTGAGTGAGCGCACGAGCATTATTTTTGCAATGTGCCTGCTGTTTCCCGTTAAGTATGGAAAAAGCAGTGCGCTTGAATTTAAGTGATCGTAATGAAGGTGTTCGAGCATATATCTGTTTTTGCCCACCATAAAGAGGTTTTTTACGAATATTACCGCAAATATGGAAAGCAGAGACATAATAAAAATGGTGACAGATTCCGAAAGCTTGCCGCCGAAGAGTATCTTGTTTATACCGTTGAGCAAACCGAACCCGAAAGACCCCGTGCCCGTTATCTCATTGACAAAAACGGAGAGTACACCTTTGGTGTATTTCCGGGCGATAGTATCGGGCGAGGACACATAATATATATTACGTCTGTTTATAAACTCGTCAAGTATTTCAAAGTTTGATTTATGTTTTATCGCAAGCATTACGGAATTGTTGCTTATTGCGTCTATATTGTTTATCATTGTGTAATTATATCCGCCTGTCGTGATTATCGACATTACGAATACTATAACCACATTCAGAAAGTAATGCGACTTTAACCTTTTTAAAGCCGATTTTTGTATATCCGATATTTTCTTCATATACAGCTCCTTTCGCAATTATTTTGAAAGAACGTCACTCTATATTGTAACTGCAAAAGGAAATTTTTTCAAGCGTTTTCGCCATATTTAGTAAAAAAACCTAAAGGTTATTTTCAATGTGCAATTTTCAATGTGCAATGTGCAATTTTGCGCTTATACTTAAACTTACCAATACTGTATAGCACGCAAATATAATTCTTGAATTGCTGTATAAAGACAAAACCGTACAAAGACCGAATGACGTTTCTGTGCGGTTCTGCTTGAAGCTTAATACCTTTGAAAAATACCTTTCTGTAAAAAGTTTATAAATACTATATAGCACGCAATTTCAATTATTAGTACATCTTATTAATGGTTAAAGTAATTCATAAAGTTTTGCAAGCAACCATTGCACACTGCACATTGTCAAAAAATCCTTTCTTCAAAGAAGAAAGGATTTTTTGACTACAATTCAATTTGTAAAAGATTTTTTGTTCCCTTGTCTTTGCACAGATTATAAAACCATAAACAGAGAAGAGCCGAGATCATAAGCAAAAGTGACTGCAAAAATGCAACGGGTAAGAAGTTGAGCTTAAATAAAAGCTCCATTGCAACACATACAACACCTGTGATGATAAGCTCTAAGCCCATATTGTAGAATACGTGGTAGTTTCCTCTGAGGGCGTTTACCTCGTCTTCCCACACAAGCTTCGGGTTTATCGTGTCTATGTATATACCGAGATATGTTGTGAATACAACGGCGAGCATACTTAAAATTACGCTGTATGCGGTGAGGAAGGGCGATATGTGGAATATGATGAACGCTGTCACTATGTATACAACAAGTCCTGTGCCGCTGATGATGATACTTACAAGTGCTTTGCTGTTGAGCTGTGTAATAAGGTCAACAGGCATATAGCGCATTACGTCAAAATGCTTGCCCTCTCTCGTTATCGCACTTGACGCAAGACAATTCAAGGCGGTAAGTATTACGGAAACACCAAATATGATAAGACTCATATCAAGCACGGACTTTTCATCGCCTGCATTCAGAAGTGAAAGATAGTTTTCAAGTATGTTGCTCTGCTTCTGCATTATTACAAACAGATAGATAAATACAGGCCATATGAGATTTATTCCTACACAGTTTGTAAGGTATGCAGGGGTTCTGAACAGTATTCTGAACTCTTTTCTGAGGTATGCTTCGAGGTGCGAGGATTCCTTTATTTTTTTGTCGAGTATGCCTTCGGTTGTACTCTTTGAGGCTTTGCCCTGACCGCCGTTTAGAGATACTACCGTCTTAAAGTATAACAGATGTGCAAACAAAAGAACAAGTCCTACACAAACAGCGTTTACAAGCAGATATAATACAAGTGATAAAATACTTCCTGCCATAGCGTTTGAAAGCAGAGGTACGTTTACAAATATCTTATCCGCAATGCCGATAAGCGAAAAATCACCCGTGATGAGCTGTTCAACAAATTTGTCGGGGTCAAAGCCGTTTGTTACCTGCAAGAATACCACAAGAAGGAGAAGTATTACGATAGACGAAAGTGCTGTCGCCTTGCTTACCGTGTCTTTGTTTTTAAAGAATTTTGTAAAGAACATTACTATCATACAGATAATTGCACAATAGCATATTGGCAGAATGGGGAATGTCGCTATGCCGACTATCAGAGAAAGAAAGCTTACTGCATTCAATCCGTTTCCAACAGCAGGGGCGAATCCGTAGCCTACCATAAAGCCTATTAATGCGCTCATTACAAGCATAAATTCCATTACGTTTTCGGAGATCATTGTTGACGCAAGCTTTGCGCCTACTATTTTCATTGGCGATATTGGCAGCGGTAAGAGATAATTCAGATCGCTTGAAAAGAAAAATACGCTCATTACAACATTGAACCCGAATATAAAAGAAAACAGCGTGATGATATGCAGCATCATATTAAGACCTGCTTGTGCTGCGTCTTTATACTCCGCAAAGCGTGGGTCTACATATTGAAGTGTGACAATTCCGTTAGTCAACGCATAGACCATAAAGCCCGAGAATATGCATATCGGCAGAAATAACAGCAGAAGTATCAGAATACCCATTACCGTGCCGAATGCCTTGCTTTTTTTCTTTTCGTCCGTACCCGGTTCAACAGAAGAGGAGGTGATTTTTATTAGCTGTAAAAATACATTCATACCGACACCCCCGTTACTTCTTATTGGTAAGCTCCAAGAAAATATCTTCGAGGTTTTTGTCTTTGTTTTTCTTTTCAAGCTCTGCAAGAGTGCCGTCATACAGCTTGTGTCCCTTTTTGATGATTATAACTCTGTCGCACAGCTTTTCGGCAACCTCTAAAACGTGTGTTGAGAAGAACACGCTCTTTCCTCTCTGAGTATGCTCCTTCATCATCTGCTTTAACTCAAATGCCGATTTCGGGTCAAGACCTGTCATAGGCTCGTCAAGTATCCATACATCGGGGTTGTGAAGTAAAGCTGAGATGACCATAAGCTTTTGCCGCATACCGTGTGAGTAGCTGAGTATCTGGGAATCAAGCGCATTTGTAAGCTCGAAACGCTCTGCAAGCTCGCCTATTGTTTTCTTTCGATCGTCAACCGGTACTTTATACACATCGCCTATAAAGTTTAAAAGCTCTATTCCTTTTAGCCGTAAAAAGACATCGGGATTATCGGGAATATATCCGATAGACGCTTTCGCTTTAAGCGGCTGTTTTTTTACGTCAAAGCCGTTGACCTTTATTGTACCCTTATCGGGAAGTATAACTCCCGACAAAAGCTTGATAGTTGTAGTTTTGCCCGAACCGTTGGGACCTATAAATCCGACAAGCTCACCTGTGCCGACAGTGAAATTTACGTTGTCAAGCGCTTTGACCTTGCCGTTGTATGTTTTGCTTACACCTTTAAATTCTATCATTGTAACACCTCCGGAATGTTTAGCTTGCATTAAATTATAATATAATTATCATTATAAATCAAGTAGTTTTATTGATTTTTATGTATTGTTTTGACATTCCCGACAATATGGTCAAGTAAGATCAATACTTTCAAAATTCATAAAAAAATGTTTCTTTATTTCGTATGCTGTGATATAATAAAAATTGAAGATTAGTTCAAGGTGTGGTGTTTAATATGAATTATACGTTAAATCTCGGCAGTTGGGGAAGTATCTTTGCCGTTCCTGCCGATGTTGTGGATAAATATATCAAAATTGCAGGTTCTGCTCAGCTAAAAGTATTACTCTGGATACTTCGTCACAGCGGTGAGATGTTCGATACACGACAGATCGCCTCACAACTGAATATGGGTGAGTATGATGTGCGTGACTGTATAGAGTTCTGGGTGTCATTCGACATTCTTGCGGTAAACGGCTCTTCTATCACTCCGCCGCAGGCTGATAATACCAAAGATACATATAAAAATGATACGGCTTTGGATACGGCTTCTGTTACGAGTGTGCCTTATACCGAAAATAAAAACGCAAAACAGAGCGATACTGCCGTAAAACCGATAAACCCGGTTTATACGTCAAATACAGAGAGTACAGCCGACAAAAAAGCAGATGTTCTCACAGAGAATAAAGCTGTCGCGAACACGGAGAATACCGCAAAAGAAAAACCAAAGCCGCCCGAGGTATCTGCCGCAAGACCTGTGCGCCCCGATTCGCTCTATGTCGCAAAGCGTATGAACGAGGACAGTGAGATGAACTCACTTCTCAACGAGGCGCAGTATTTGTTCGGCAGACCTGTTTCTCCAAACGAGAACGCAGGCATTGTTATGCTTCACGATAACGAGGGCTTGCCGGGTGAGGTAATACTTATGCTCATAACCTATGGTATGGAGAATAATATGGGCTGGCGTATGATAGAAAAAATGGGCGAGGAGTGGGCAAGAGAGGGTATTTCTACAATTGAGCTTGCAGACAAAAAAATCAGCTCGCTTGAAGAAAACAAAGAAGCGTGGCGAAAGATACAGCGGCTTTTCGGGCTTGAATTGCGCAAGCCGACAAGCAAAGAAGAGGTTATGTATACCGATTGGGTGAAGAAGTGGAAATTTTCCGATGATGTATTAAAATACGCCTATGACAAATGCATTGAGGCTATCGGAAAGTATCAGATAAAATATGTGAACTCTATTCTCGAGCGTTGGAACAGAAGCGGTATAAAAACTCTCGAACAGGCAAAAAAGGACGCAGAACAGCACGCACAGAAGGCGAAAAAGTCAAGCAGTCAAAATTCGCAGTCGTCACAGCAGTCATCATCGGGCAGCGGTTTGTTATCGTCATTTGATATGAGCGATCTTGACGGTTTGAGTATGTTTTAACGGAGGTGTAAGCTTTGGCATATAACAGGTATATTTACGACAAAGCAGAAGATGTGTTGTCTTATCGCAGACAAAAAGCCTTTGAGGACGCAGAGGCGAGAAGAGAAGAAATATACTCAAAGCTGCCGAGGGTGCGTGAGATAGAAAGACAGCTTGCTTCAACGGGATTTTCTGCCGCAAGAGAAGTTGCCGCACGCAGCAGCGATATAAAAACAGAATTGACCAGGCTCAAAGAAACTAATCAAAGACTGCAAACGGAATTGAGGGTACTTCTTGTAAGAAACGGTTATACAACGGCAGATCTTGAAGAACAGTACATTTGTCCGAAGTGTACCGATCACGGATATATTGACGGCAGAATGTGCGACTGTATGAAAAGGCTTTTGCGTGAGATCACGTTCAAAGAGCTTAATTCACTTTCTCCGCTTGCTCTTGCAACCTTTGATACCTTTGATCTTTCGTATTACTCCGATACTCCCGAGGATAACGGAAAAGTACCCCGTAAGGTAATGGAGAATATCTATAATTAC
>JAFOMO010000047.1 GCA_017418905.1 Clostridia bacterium
GAGCGCAGAGCTTATCGCTCAGGGTGTTGCAAACGATGACGCAAACGTATTCAGAGGCCCTCACGAATATCCCGTATATGACGACTATGCTCTTTACGGCGCTTGGGACGATACCAACCTTTATATAGGCTGGCAGTATGTCGATGTTCGTGACGTAACAGCACCCGATCAGCTGGGCGCAGGCACAATGGAGGCTAAACCATATAATGCAGATATGCCTCAGATGCTTGTTTTTGACCTTGGTACAGGACATTATTCCGATGGTTCTATGGACACAGGCGCTAAAGACAGAGTATGGGGAAAAGACATAAGCTACACAACAAATGTAGATGCTATGATGTGCTTCTCTTCAAAGCCTCAAGCAGGCGATCCTGCATTCTTTACAACAACTGCTGACGGTAAGTTCTCTTATGGTAAAGATAATTGTAAATTATTCAATACAGTAGGTATTACTTATGCTCATGAAGACGGTTTGTTTGCAGGCAATTCAAAGCTTATGGGTATAACAGGAAATCAGCATAATGGTTATAAGCCCGAGGCTATTACCGATGCATCTTCAAAATGGGAAGATCTTGCTTCGGGACACAATGCTAAGCTCGATACATTCTACACAATGACTATTCCGCTTGCTACACTCGGCTATACAAAGGCAGACGTTGAATCACGCGGTATAGGCGTAATGCATATATCTGTTTATGGTACGAGCGGCATCGGATGTAACCCGATGGATCTCACAATGCTTGATAACGCAACAGCTCCTTACGCTCAGGACGATTCTACATCAGGCGAAAAAAGCGATATGGATACAATCACTGTTCCGCTTGCAAGGATCGGTAACGGTTCTATCAATCCTCCTCCGGTAAACAGCGATACCGAGTCGGTAAAGCCTTCAGACCCCGACACAAACACTGCCTCCGATGTTGATTCAACAACAGACAGCACTGTTGACACAGACCTCGGCACAGGTGTTACAGACGTAACAGCAGATGCTAAGAAGGGCGACAACGTAGAGGTAACACTCGGCGTTACGGGCTACAAAAATCTGATGGGTATTTCAAACTCATTCAAGTACGATACAAGTAAATTCAAGTTTGTAAAGGCTGAGGCTCTTACAGACGGCGTACAGTTCTCAGACGCCTCGGGCGAGGTTCGCTGGAATGCAAATCTCGGCGACGGCAATAAGGGTGTTGACGCTTCAAACGGTCTGAACCTTATCAAGCTTACATTTACGGCTTTGGCAGACAGCAGCGGCAAGGTCGGTACAAACACTGTAAGAGACTGCTACGATTACGATTTTAATTCACTTAATATGGACGGCGTTACCGCAGACGCAAAGGTTATTGCAGGCTCTGATGATACAGATACGCAGACCGATACTCCTTCGGGCGATATTACAGTAACAGCAGACGCTAAGAAGGGCGATAAAGTTCAGGTAACTTTCCATGCAGATATGACTAAGATCGAGGGTATCTCAAACGAATTTACATACGATACATCAAAGCTTCAGTTCGACCGCTATGTTACTGCAGACGGTACTCAGAATGCAAGTAAAGCAGATAACGGTCTTGTAGTTTCAGTCAACCCCACAGACGGAAATATCAAGTGGAATGTTGTAAACTCGGGTGATGTTTCGGGCGATACAAAAATCGTTACTTTTGAATTTACGGCAAAACAGGACGTAAACGGCACAGTCGGTGCAGACAAGGTAGTTGATATTTACGACTTTGATTACGCTGCTGTTGATAAGAATACTCTTAAAGCAGATGTTAAGGTTATTCCCGTTGACTATGAAACCGATACAGAGTCAGAACAGGAGGGCACAGATACAAGCGAACCGAGCGGAGAATTCAATATTCCCGTAGACGCTAAGGCAGGCGATACCGTTACGGTATATTTCAAGGTGAAGGACGCTAAAAAGGTTCTCGGCATTGAAGAAGCAGTAGACTTTGACGGTTCTGCACTTTCATATGTTGAGCAGGCAGGCGGTGTTGGTCATATAGAGGTCAGCACAGCTTATACAAACAGAGTTGTATGGTCATCTTTGTTTGACGCTAAGGGTCAGGACTTCACAAGCGAAACAGATGTATGTGTACTCAAGTTCTAGGCTCTTAAAGACATTTCTTCAAGCAGCAAGGTTCTTTCTTACAAGGTGGTTGAATTCTTTGATGTTGACGATAAAGAAATCGGCGCAGACAAGACTTCCGCAAAGGCAGTTACAGAAAAGACTGATGTTGATACATCGGAGTTCAAGATCAATGTTGACGCTAAGAAAGATCAGAGTGTGAAGGTTTACTTCAAGGTTAAAAATGCTCCTTCCGCACTTGGAATTATGGAGACAGTTAAGTTTGATACCTCCGCACTTTCTTTCGTAAAGCAGTTAGACGCTGTTGGTCACGTAGATGTTAATACCGACAATGCAGGCGTTCTCAAATGGAGCTCATTGTTCGATGCAAAGGGTCAGAGCTTTGATAAGGAAACAGACGTATTTGTTGCTGAGTTTAAGGCTCTTAAGGATATTACAAGCACTCAGAACGTATTGTCTTACGCAGTAGACGAGTTCTACAATACTTCTTATGAGGACTTTAAGCCCGCAGAAACAACATCTGCTGTTGCTATTGCAGACGGTACTGTTGTTGATACCGATTCAATAGCAGATACAAGCGACACAGAAACAACTGTAGATACAAACACAGATACAGATCCTGATAATACCGATAATTCGGATACAGATTCTGCAAATCCTGTAAATACAGATACGGATTCCACAAATCCTGTAAATACAGATACAGATTCTACAAATCCTGTAAACACAGATACAGATTCTACAAATCCTGTAAATACAGATACAGATTCTACAAATCCTGTAAACACAGATACAGATTCCACTAATCCTGTAAACACAGATACAGATTCTACAGATCCTGTACATACAGATACAGAAGATTCCGATACAGAAGAAGGCGAGAAGGTTACTCTCGGTGACATAAACTTTGACGGCAAGATCTCCGCAAGAGACTCATTGATTGCTCAGAGAGGCTCTATCGGTTTGATTAAGCTTTCTGCAAAAGAGAGCTTCGTAGGCGATGTTGACGAGGACGGCAAGGTTACCACTCGTGACTGTCTGGGTATTCTCAGATATTCTATTAACCTGAATACCAATACCGCAACGGGTCAAGAGAGAATATACAAGGAAACCTGATCTGATAATATTTCAAATAATGCTCCTCCTGCTTTATGTGGGAGGAGTTTTTATTGATAATGCTCTCTGATCAAAATCTTTAATTCGGTCTGATTTCCGCAATACGTGCGTCTAACTTTGAAATACGTATTACGGCGGTCTGTTCCTCGTCCTGCGAAAATCATCCTCGAAAATTTTTTAATCAGAGATCAGTATGAAATATAAAAATTTGTTCTTGACAATTCGTTCTCGGTAGTGTATAATACCTCTGTAAAGAAAAAAACTTTACAGCTTGTGTTCTGCGGAGGGTTTCTTTGGTGGAAAAAAATGTGAGAATATCATATCTATTCGATTTCTACGGCGATATATTGAGCGAAAAACAAAGCAGAGCCGTTGAGCTGTATTACAATGACGATCTGTCTTTGGGTGAGATAGCAGAGCAGTTCGGCATAAGCAGGCAGGGAGTACGTGATTTGCTTAAAAGAAGCGAAACACTTCTTGTTGAAATGGAAGAAAAGCTCCGTCTTGCTGAAAAATTCGAGTGTATGCTTGAAGACGTTGAGAAAATAATAGTGCAGGCTTTGAAAATACGTAACACAGATGATAAAGAAGCCGCAGAATGTGCGCAAATGATAATTGATACCGCTGAAAAGCTAAAAATAAGAATAGTCGAATAAAAAAACAGAGGTGACCGAATTGGCTTTTGAAGGGCTTTCAGAAAAGCTGAGCAATGCGTTTAAACGCTTGAAAAATAAAGGTAAATTGACCGAGGCTGATGTAAAAGAGGCAATGCGCGAGGTTCGTATGGCTCTTCTTGAAGCTGATGTTAACTATAAAGTTGCCAAAGACTTTACCGCAAAGATCACCGAGCGTGCAGTCGGTTCTGATGTTATGGAAAGTCTTACTCCGGCGCAGATGGTAATAAAAATAGTAAACGAAGAACTCACCGAGCTTATGGGCGGTGAAGAGGTTCGTTTGAATTTCCCGAAACAGCCCCCGTGTGTAATAATGATGTGCGGATTGCAGGGTTCGGGTAAAACAACTCATACAGGAAAGCTTGCAAAAATGCTTAAAAAGCAGAATCACCGCCCGCTTGTCGTTGCTTGCGATATATACCGCCCCGCAGCAATAGAACAGCTTAAAGTGGTTGCAAAGCAGGCAGATGTACCCGTGTTTGAAAAGGGTACGCAAGACCCTGTAAAGACTGCTCAGCAGGCTATAAAGCACGCTAAAGACTACGGCAACGATATTGTTATTTTAGATACCGCAGGCCGTCTGCATATAGATAAAGAGCTTATGGGTGAGCTTGAACGCATTAAAAAGGCAGTTGACCCGCAGGAGATACTTCTTGTTGTTGACTCAATGACAGGTCAGGACGCTGTTAATGTTGCGAAATCGTTTAATGAGCTTCTCGATATTTCGGGCGTTGTGCTTACAAAGCTTGACGGCGACACAAGAGGCGGTGCGGCGCTCAGTGTTAAGGCAGTAACGGGCAAGCCGATCAAGTATGCAGGTACCGGTGAAAAGCTTGATGACCTTGAAATATTCCACCCTGACAGAATGGCATCGAGAATACTCGGAATGGGTGATATGCTCACTCTTATAGAAGAGGCAGAAGAAAAGCTCGACAAGAAAAAAGACGAAGAAATGGCTGAAAAGCTCACGAAGAGCAAGATGGACTTCAACGATCTTCTCGATCAGTTTGAACAGATAAAGAAAATGGGACCGCTGAAGGGCATTTTGTCGAAACTGCCGGGAATAGGAAATCAGCTTGATGATGTAGACATTGACGAAAGACAGCTTGACAGAATACAGGCTATCATTCTTTCAATGACGCCCGAGGAAAGAGCAAAGCCTTCTGTGATAAATCCGTCAAGAAAGCGCAGGATCGCAAAAGGCTCCGGTATGAAGGTGGAAGATGTTAACCGACTTATCAAACAGCTTGAACAAATGCAGAAGATGATAAAGAAGGTAACAAACAAAAAAGGCAAGAAAAAGTATAAAAAGCTCCCCGGACTTGGAGATCCGTTCAGCGGAATGGGCGGTCCTATGGGAGGAATGGGCGGCTTCGGCGGCTTTTAACTATGTTTTTCGACACTGGTAAACACAGGTTGAAATAGATACTCTTGATTTTGTGGAGGTGAAAAGAAATGGTTAAGATCAGACTTCGTCGTATGGGTGCTAAAAAAGCTCCTTTTTATCGTATTGTAGTTGCAGACAGCAGATACCCCAGAGATGGACGCTTCATTGAAGAGATCGGTTACTACAACCCGGTTTCAGAGCCTGTTCAGCTTAAGGTTGACGCAGAGAAGGCTAAGAAGTGGATCGCTGACGGCGCACAGCCGACAGACACTGTTAAGGCTTTGCTTAAAAAGGCAAATGTTATTTGATAGTTTTTGCCGTTCAGACTGTACACCGCTATATAGGTGTGCAGTCATTAGTTTTCTGATAATAAAGAGAGGTATTTCCTGATGGAAGAGTTGCTTGTGACAATTGCTAAGGGCTTGGTAGAAAAACCCGAGTCTGTAAGCGTGTCGGCAGATGAGCCAAACGAAGAAGGTGCTGTTGTATATCATCTTCACGTTGATGAAGAAGATATGGGCAGAATTATCGGTAAGCAGGGCAGAATAGCAAAGGCTATCAGAACTGTTGCCAGAGCCGCTGCTGTAAGAACAAACAGCAAGGTCATTGTTGAGATAGATTAATTTTATCATAACTATAAAACCTTTCGTCCTCTTGTTTCCGGAGGGCGAATTTTTTCTTTACATTGATATTATCCTATGATATAATAAACCTAAAATACACAAAAAATTACAGATAATACGACATTTACTGCATAATGTGCTAAGGAGAACTGAAAGGTGCTTGAAATTAAGAATTTAACTAAAAAATACGGAGATAAGATCGCTGTTGATGATCTCAGCGTTGAGATAAAAAGCGGAGAGATATACGGCTTTATAGGGCATAACGGCGCAGGCAAAACAACAACCATAAAATGCTGCTGCGGTCTGCTCGATTTTGACGAGGGAGAAATATATGTCGATGGTATTTCGATAAAAGAAAATCCTATTGAATGTAAACGCCGACTTGCGTACCTGCCAGATAATCCCGATCTGTATGATTTTATGTCGGGTATAAAATATTTGAATTTTGTTGCGGATATATACGAAATGACCGTTGAGGACAGACAGGAGCAGATCAAAAAGCTTGCTGATATGTTCGGCATAACACAAGAGCTTGCTCAGCCGATAAGCAGCTATTCTCACGGTATGAAGCAAAAGCTTGCTCTTATTTCTGCGTTTATGCATAAACCTAAGCTCGTTTTGCTTGACGAACCATTTGTAGGACTTGACCCGATCGCCTCTCACCGTATGAAAGAGGAAATGCGTGAGGCTTGCAAGCAGGGGGCGGCTGTGTTCTTTTCAACTCATGTGCTTGAGGTCGCAGAAAAGCTTTGCGATAAAATTGCAATTATCAGGGACGGAAAGCTTATTATAAGCGGTAATACAAGTGAAGTAAAAGGATCTGCTTCTCTTGAAGATGTTTTCTTGCAGTTGGAGGAAAAAGATGACTAACAGTTCAATGAAAACAGTGAAGCAGCTTGTTAAAATAAAAATAAAGGGTGCTGTTTCTTCACTCCTTACGTTTATGAGAGGACGTGCCAAAAAGACAAACGGCTTTAGCTGGGGTACGGCATTCATAGTGGCAATAATAATTATTGCGTTTCTGATGCTGATGGCGTTCTCTTTCGGTGTGTCTATGGCATTGGGTTACCAAATGGCGATAAAAGACTGCTTATGGCTTTATTTTCCGCTTGCGTGGATATGTTCGGTAGTTTTTTCTCTTATAGGTACTGTATTTGCGGCGCAGTCGTATCTGTTTGAATCTACCGACAATGATCTTCTTCTGAGTATGCCTATTCGCCCGTCTGATGTTCTTTTGAGCAGAATGCTTGCGCTTTTTGTACTCAACTTTGTATACAGTACAATTATACTTCTTCCTGTCGGAATTGCTTTTCAGCTTGTCGGCGGATATTCGATAATAACCTTTTTGTGCTATTTAATAACATTGGTGATCGTACCTGCGCTGTCTACCGGATTGTGCTGTATATTCGGGTATCTTGTGGGCAAGATCGTTCAGGTAATACCCAATAAAAATATTCTTACTGTAATAATGGGCTTTCTAACTATTGCCGTTGTGGCAGTGGCAGGACTTAATGTAGGTCCGATTGTAGTGGCGTTGATGAACTATATTGAAGTTATAGCGGAAAACGTTCAAAGTTCTATAGTACCGCTGTATTGGTATGGGTGCGCTTCAAGCTACGGAATGTTCCGGGGTATTCTGCCTATTATTCTTATCTGTGTGGGGCTGCCTGCATTGGTATTCAGATTTTTGTCGATAAAATTTTTAAAGCTTGTTACAAAAAAGACGGCAATGAAGAAAAAGAAGTATGTCGAGAAGCCAATGAAAAAAACAGGCTTGCAGTACGCTCTGATAAAAAAGGAGCTTGGTTATTTCTTCAGTATTCCGGCTTATGTTATGAACTCGGGGCTCAGTACGATAATGTCTGTGTTTCTGGGTATAGGTATAATAGTGAAGGGCGATCTCATAAAAGAGTATATGCCGCTGATCTTTCCCGATGCGTCAAGCAATCTTATGGGTCTTGCGATAGGCTCAAGCCTTGCTTTGTGCTGTACCATAAACGACGTTACTGCGCCGAGCATTTCTCTTGAGGGCAAAACTATTTGGCTGCTGAAATCTACGCCGATAGACGCTATGAAGATATTCCGGGGAAAGGCTCTGATGTCACCGATCATCTCTTTGCCGGGTATTATATTTACGGCTGCGGCAAGCGCAGTTACACTTGAACTGAGTGTCGCCGATATTTTATTCATAGTATTCGTTTCGATAATAGCTTGCCTGTTTTCCGGATTTTTGGGTATAATCATTAATCTGAAAATACCGAGATTTGACTGGTCATCTGAGATCACAGTTATAAAACAAAGTCTGAGCGTTATAGTCACGCTGTTTGCTGCTATGTTCTTTACGTCTATACCCTTTGTTTTTGCTATCATTCCGGCAGCATATCTGCCCGATTTCTCTTCTGTTCTGGCATACGGCTTGTGTACGGCATATTTCTTTATACTTGTATTGCTTGAAATATTCTACCTCTGTACGGACGGCAGAAAAACATGGAACTCACTTGGATAGTAATACTGCTTTCTAATTAAAATCTTTAATTTTTTTCGGTCTGATTTCCGCAATATATCGTCATCGACCTTGAAATACGTCAGTATTCCTGCGTGATTTTTGCACAATTTGCCTGAAAAAATTCTAAGCGATACGGACACTCGATTTAATCAGTGTTTCCATAAAAAAAACGATCCCCGGCTTTTACCGGGGATCAGAATTTTTGTAAATGAGTTAGTAAGATGAACGAAGCTCAAACACTGTTGTGTCGTTTGTGATAAGGTGCGTAGATGAAGGCGATAACGATAAATTGCCGCCCTCCCAAGCCATGTGGTACTCAATACCGCCGATCTCACGAGAAAATTCAACATTTTCCATATGGTGCTCTTTCAAAATATCGGATACCTTTGTATTGCCGCAGATCACATGACCGTTATATACAGTATTGCATGCACCTGAATCGTACTCCGTTACGGCTGAGTCTAACAATATCTGTATTGATGAACAGTCGCTCTCCATAACGCTCAGCTTTGAAGAGTTTATCGA
>JAFOMO010000048.1 GCA_017418905.1 Clostridia bacterium
CAAAAGGCTTGCGGGGTGCAGGGGCAGAGCCCCGCCCGCCGGAGGCACGCTCCAGCCCTTTTAGGGGTGAATTTCAAAAACAGTCCTGCGGACTGTTTTTGGAAGAGGGGCATTTTGGCAGAAAATGCCCCTTACTTCCGTCTAAAACAAAAGTTTCCCCGCCGCTCCAAGGCGGCGCAATAAGGTTTGACGTAAAAGAACACTGCTTTTTGCACAGTCTGAATGTGCAATGTGCAATGTGCAATTCGCAATTCGCAATTCGCAATTCGCAATTCGCAATGCGAATTGATTACAGCATTGTTGATAAAAAAAGACAGTCGATTATTTATCGGCTGTCTTTTTTGGAATGGTACTGTGTTGTATCGTGAGTTTTGCGGAATGTTTGTTAATAGCGGTACAAATGGGGGAGATCAAAGCAGAAAGCACTGCCCAGAGCAGGCTGTAAAGCAGAGATATTTGCCCGAACAGATTAAAGCGTAATTCCGAGTAGTCCCAAATATCGAGGTGCAGCTTGTAGTTGAGTATAAGGCCGAGAAAAAACTCTGTTGAGGTAATAACTGCCGAGCCTATCAATGCTTTTAACAGTATGCTGAGATTTGGAAATCTTGAATATATCAGATATATCATAAGAAAACAAAATCCGCCTGCAAATATCATACTTAAATGAGTGTACCCTCGCCAGAAAATTTCAATAAGCCCATATGCGCAGCCGCCCAACGCAAAAATGATTGAGTTCATTAAAAATTTATGCATTGTCATCACCTATAATATTTTTAGCAGGCAGATGTTAATTATTCCGAAAAGGAGAGCTTTTAATGAAATACACAACCTCAGTGGTAAAGTGTCCGAGTACGGACGGAATACATACATTATACGGAAAAATATATATTCCGATAGGTACTCCGAAGGCAGTAGTACAGATTATTCACGGAATGTCGGAGCATACCTCTTCATACACAGAATTTGCAGATCGTCTTGCAAAAAACGGCTTTGTAGTTTATGTGTACGATCAGCTCGGACACGGCAGAACAGCAAGAACACCTGATGAATTAGGCTTTTTTGCCAAAAACGGCGGCAGTGATATACTTATAAATGACGCAGTTCATACAACAAATGTTATACTGAAGGATTACACAGGAATAAAGCGTATATTATACGGTCACAGTATGGGCAGCTTTACCGCAAGGCTATGCGCAGAAAAATATCCGCAAATGGTTGATATGCTGATATTAGAGGGTACTTCGGGCATACAGCACGGAGCAGCTTTGGGGCTTGCGCTCACAAAAGCGGCAAAGCGTGTGAAGGGCGCAGAATACAGATCGGAGATAACGCAAAAGATATTTCTCGACGTATATAACCGTGACTTCAAAGAAAAGCACAACGACTATGAATGGACTTCAAGCGACTGCAAGGTGACCGAAGAACACAGCAAAGACCCGTACTATAATTTTACTTTTTCGATAAGCGCAATGCAGGATGTGGTAGACTTATGTACACGGTGCAATTGTGACAAGTGGTATAAGAGTATAAATAAAAAAATGCCCATACTGATATTGTCGGGCGAAAAAGACCCTGTCGGCTCATACGGCAAGGGTGTATCAGAGGTATACAATAAGCTGAAAGAAAACGGAGTGAAAGACGTAACGCTTAAATTATACAAAGCCTGCCGTCATGAGCTTTTGCATGATGTATGCAAAGAACAGGTCATAGCAGACGTAATTCAATTCGGCAGGCGTGCGCCTGTACGCATTAATGCGCTTATACACAATAAAACAAATAATTCATAGCACGCATCGGCTTGCCGCCTGCCCACTTTTTTCTTCATACTTTATAAATATTACTAAAATTTTTTATCGCATTAGTTTTCAAAAAAAAGTGGGAAAGTGGGCAGAAAGTCCAAAAAACCGCATAAATCCTGAGTTTTTTGCTGCCCACTTTTGTTTTTAAAAGTGGGCAGAGGGTGGGCATTAACAATTTGCAATG
>JAFOMO010000049.1 GCA_017418905.1 Clostridia bacterium
AATTCAAAAGTGGAAAGTGGAATTTGGAAAGTGGAAATTTGCGTTCATACATTATACTAAGGAACTGTGAAGAAATAACTTTTAAATTTATGCTTAGGATAATTTGTTCTGCACGAGGCAAATTTTCGCAGGAATACTGACGTATTTCAAGAAAATTTAACACAAGCAGAAATTAAAAGTTATTGATGAACAGTTCCTAAAGGTTAATGTTGTTCAAAAAAGTATTGCAAGCAGCAATTCCACTTTCCGCTTTAAAAATAAGTTTTATCTTTTGTTCAGCTCAACATACTTTTTCTCATGAGAAACAGACTTATACGCAGGACGAATAATGCGTTTACCGCTGTTTATCTCCTCAAATCTGTGGGCGCACCAGCCTGCCATTCGAGAAACAGCAAACAACGGTGTGAATAATTCCTCCGGAACACCAAGCATTCTGTAAACAAAACCGCTGTACATATCAATATTAGCACACATTACCTTGCTTGAATGCTTTTCCTCCTCAAAAACAACAGGGGTAAGTCTTTCTATTGATTCAAGCAACCGGAACTCCTTCTCAAACTCGGTGCCGATCGCCATATTACCTGCATACTTTTTGAGTATAACTGCACGAGGATCGGAAAGAGTATAAACAGCGTGACCCATACCGTAAACAAGTCCGCTTCCGTCGCCTGCTTCTTTGCGCAGTATCTTTCGCAGACAGCCTGCAAGCTCGTCGTCATCTGTCCAGTCGGAAACGTTTGATTTTATGTACTCATGCATTTGCGTTACCTTACGATTTGCACCGCCGTGTCTTGCGCCCTTCAGCGAACCGATAGCCGCCGCATAAGCAGAGTAAGGATCTGTACCCGATGACGTTAATACACGACAAGAAAAAGTGGAGTTGTTTCCACCGCCGTGTTCTGCGTGAAGCATAAGCATAAGGTCAAGAAGTCTTGCTTCATCATGAGTGAATTTTCTGTCGAGGCGCATAGTAGAAAGAATATTTTCAGCCGTTGACTGTCCGCTTATCAACGGGTGCATTATCATAGATTCATTGTTAAAATGTCTTTTCTTAGTTTCGTATGCGCAGATCATTATTACCGGCATTTTTGCTATGAGCGATATAGCCGTATTTATTTCGTGCTCAGGCGATAAAGACTCAGGCTCGCTGTCATATGAATACAATGCAAGAGTTGACCTTGCCATTTTGTTCATAATATCGCGTGAGGGAGCTTTGAGTATCATATCTTCAAAAAAATCATCGGGTAAAGGACGATTATCCGACAAAAGCTGCGTAAATTCTGAAAGCTCGTCACAAGTCGGCAGCTTGCCTGTCAAAAGAAGATAAACTATCTCTTCAAAACCAAAGCGATCCTCTTCTTCAACCCTTCCTACAAGATCATCAATATTATACCCTCTGAAAATAAGCTCTCCCTTTGCAGGCTTTTTCTCGCCGTCATCTATAACGTATCCATGTACATTACAAATGTTCGTCACCCCTGCCATTACGCCTGTTCCATCGGGATTGCGCAGTCCCCTTTTTACATTATATTTGTCAAAATAACTCGGAGAGATAGTATTATTTTCTTTGAATGCTGCGTACATTGTTTCTTTGAAGCCGTTCATATAAAAGACTCCTTTCTTAGTATTAACAAAATGACGCCTCTCGGTGAGAGAAGCGCCGTAACTGATATTAATTATATCATTGTTTTAAGTTGTTGTCAATTATTACTATGGAAACACCACGGTTGTTGAATGAGTAAAGAAATTATGAATAATTAAAGTTTTTTGTCAAACATTTTTTCAAAAAAGTTTACAGGGTGAAGGGGCAGAGCACCTGCTCGCCGTCCGCAGACGGCAAAATCCCCTGCGCTCCAGCCCTTTGCAAGGGGTGAATTTCAACACAGTCCGTAGGACGGTGTTGAAAGAGGGGACGCTTTGCGTGATCGCGTCCCCTTATTGTTAATA
>JAFOMO010000050.1 GCA_017418905.1 Clostridia bacterium
ATAATTTATAGGGAATTGCATTATTCGACTTCTGTATAATAAATATTGAGTATCATGTCAAAAAATGCATCGGTATCTGTATAATACTCTGCGTATTTCTCGCCTGCGACTGTCGTTCCCGGTACTTTTACCATATTATCTTCAGACGAAAAGCCGCTTTTTAAGAATATACTTGTATAGTATGTCAACATCGAAACGTCAATATCAGTTTCAAGATAATCCGATATACTTTTATACATTTGCAAAGGGAAGGTCTTCTTTTCTTTCGTCTTTTGCAGGGTCTGTTTGATAAAGCTTGTTAAGTAGACCTTCTGACGCTCCATTCTGAGGTTGTTCTGGTTTTCATCGCCTTTTACATCTCTTGCACGAACAAATGTCTCGGCTTGTTTGCCGTCAAGAGTTAAAGTCGTGCCGAGTGTAAGAGACGGATCTCTTGCAGACAAATCTTCGGGCACTGTAACGGTAACACCGCCGACTTGATCATTCAGGATCGGTATAGCGTCAAGATCAATTGCGGCATAAGCATTGACGGGCATACCGAAAAACAATCTGGAAACTGAACGCTTCAAGTTTTCAACGCTCTGTACTCCTCCGTCAAAATATGCGTAAGACAAACAGATCTGCTGTTCTTTTGTACCTTTATAATCGCCTGTTTTGTCGAACACGTTAACTTGTGCCATTGTGTCTCTCGATACTGCAAATAACCGATACTTTCCCGTTTCTGTATTCAGCGACATTACAAGGATCGTGTCTGCCTGACCGCCTGTGCCGTAAACACCTTCAATGTGTTCATCAGAGTGTTTATCTATGCCCGCAAAAAGGATTGTTGTAACTTTATCGTTATACTTATACTTTTTGCCGTTATGATATACAAAATATGCGTCTTCGCCTGTTTCGCTGTCTATCTGATAACCTTCGGGTATTTCGTCTATAATTTGGATCTCGTTTTCGCCGATAGCGGATCTCTTTCCTTTATTTATCAGGAATCCGAGCGTACTTGCTGTTGTTACCAGTATAAACAGAATTACTATTAACAGTATTCTAAAGAATTGCTTAATCTCGAACTTTTTTACTTTTGATTGGCTCATCTTTTACTAAAACTCCTTGTACAAGATAACGCGATGTATCAATTGTATCCATACAGGTGCTTAGAGTAATTATTTTATCGTCTGTTGTAACATCAAGCTCACGAATGTTATAAGTCATTGACGCATTCGGGTGCTGTGCGTATTCGAGATAATCACGGAATACATCTTCATCATTAAAATCAAAGGAATACAACAGGTGTCTGTCATCATATTCATACGCCGCAAATATATGATAAGTGAGCGTTCTTTCGGGCAGATACACATATATATACTCATTATTAGCAAAGAAATAAGGATCTCTGAAATTGTGCAAACTGCGGAACATTGTACCGTTGAGCATATTGTGACCGTATAACACCGTATTCGGGTCGGAGAAATCTTTTTTATTCAGGCTTTCTGTATATATGCTGCCTGCAAAGGCGTATTGTCTGTATACGTTGTGACTCAGATAAAAGGTATCGTCACCGGCAAACTGTAATACGGGATAATCGACAAGAGTACCGGGAACTTTTATCCATGCGTATATATCGGGGTTTATCTTCCATAGCTCGGTAAAGTTTATATCTCCGTTTACGGTCTCTCTCACCTCTTCGGGGAGAGAATTGTCGCTGTCAATGACCTTTTCACGCTCTATCTGTGAATAAGGCTCTAAATAAACATCAGTATGTACAGCATCTATGTCCGGATGATCTGAGGTATTTGCGCTGACAGTTGAATTAATGCTCTGAAGGTCGGAATTTTCTCTTCCGTCGTTATACAGCCTGTAAAGATACCAGCATAATATTGACAGAGCTATTATAGCAATTAAAGCGCATACAACAAACAATGCAGACCAAAACGATTTTATCTTTTCTGTATTACTCATAATTCACTTGTCAAGCAAGCTGACTTATTAATTCTTTATTTTTCTTTTAATTGTTACTGCGGCACAACCGAACATTGCAGCAGCGGTTGCAGAGAGTACAGCATAAGAAACCGATGTTCCTGTTTTCGGAGATGTTTTCTTGTCTGTGTCTGTTGTTGTAGTTGTGCTGTCTGTATCCTTTTTTGTAGAATCAGAATCGGAGTCTGAATGTTTGGTATCGCTTTCGTTATCGGTGAGCTTGCCGTCTGAATCGGTATCGGTAAGAGAGTCTGTACCGCCCTTTGTTGAATCGGTGTTTGAGTCGCTGTCGAAATCTTCGGTTGTGATAGACTCGGTATCAGTCAATGTAGGACTGTCATATGCGTTTACCGATACTGTGCTGAATGTCAAAACCAATGCGCAAGCAAGCAGTAATATTGTTTTTTTCATAAAATTTTGCCTCCTATATATACTTTATGCATTATGATTTAATTATAATAATAAGTTTAGCACAAAAAAATAAAATTGTAAATACCTTTATAGAATATTTCTGAATGGTAAAAAATTTGTAATGGTGTTTCGAAAACCAAATAACCGCCGTGAAATAATCTTCACGACAGTTATTTGTTGTCTTAGTTATTCTTTAATTCACGGCAGGCATTTCAGTGGCAGCAATACCATTTGCTGAGTTATACTTATAAAGTACATAGTTATCGCTGATATACCAGGTATCATTATACTTAAAGGTTGTAAATGCTACAAAATTAGAGTAGTTTCCTTGAACATCCTCATCAGAATTATTATCGTTATCAAGTTTGCTGAGGGCAAATTGAATTCTGTTATAATTATTAAGCTTTACACCATTCTCGGTAATAGGGTATGTGTAATAGTCATAAGTTATGCCCGTAAGAGTGTCCCCTGTAAATGTAGATAAAGTACCATTTGTTCCTGCTCCGGATATAATACTGTTCTCACCTGTTGTTAAAGCGGTTTTTACGGTACTGATTTGATAATCCGTTACATCACTGCCATATTTTACATAAACAACACCTATATTTTTGATATTTGTATCGTTTAGGTTTGCATTGTAAACATTGAGGATA
>JAFOMO010000051.1 GCA_017418905.1 Clostridia bacterium
GCAGGGGTGTGGGGACAGCGTCCCCACAATCGCCGCAGGCGCACTCCAGCCCTTTTAGGGGTGAATTTCAAAAACAGTCCTGCGGACTGTTTTTGGAAGAGGGGCATTTTGGCAGAAAATGCCCCTAAGTACGATTTTGAACAAAAGTCACCCCGCCGCTCCAAGGCGGCTCAGTAAGGCTTGACATAGAAGAACACTACTTTTTGCACACTCTGAACTCTCGAATCTCAACTCTCCACTTTTAATGTTTGTGGTTTGTTCTTCTTCCGAAAAATGATTATAAGCGTAATTCCGGCTAAGAAGATCAATGCGGAAATTAACTGCGATACTCTGATATTGGCAAACGGCAGATATAAGCTGTCTGTTCGCAAGCCCTCTACAAGCATACGTTCAAAGCCGTACCATACCATATACAAAAAGAATATTTCGCCATCAAAGCATTCTTTTTTTCTGCTGAGAATGTGGAGCAATACAAACCCTGTCAAACACCAGATAGATTCATACAAAAAACAGGGGTGAACGCCTACTCCGCCCGTATTCTCCGATACCATTCTCCACGGCAGATCGGTCTGAGTGCCGAAAGCCTCTTGATTTACAAAGTTGCCCCATCTGCCGATTCCTTGACCGATAAGAAAACCCATAACGGCAATGTCCATAACGGTGAGCATTTTCATTTTCTGCTTTTTTGCAGCTATCATACCGCCGGTAACTGCGCCTATAAGTCCGCCGTATATCGCAAGACCGCCGTTGTGTATGTTTAAGATACTGAGCAGATCGCCCTTGAAGCTGTCAAAGCGAAATACTACATAATAAAGCCTTGCGCCCACTATCGCACATACAAGACCGCCCATAATACAGTTGAGCAGATTGTCCTCGTTTACGTCATATCGCTTGCACTGGCGCATACAGTAGATTATACCGAGAATACAGCCTGTCGCTACAAGTATACCGTACCAGTAAACGGAAAATGTTCCGATAGTGAATGCTATGGGGGATATGTCAAAGCCGATACCTAAGCCGGGAAATTCAATATGATACGTCATATGTTGTGTTCCTCAGAGCATACAACAGACAGTGTGCAGTTGTTCGGGTCAAGCATTTCTTCAAGGCTTTTTTCTATGTCTGATACGCTTGCATTTGCGCAGGCGTCTATATAATCAAAAAGCTTTCTGTTGTTGAAATGCATATCTACCATATTGTTGGCTATTTTTTCATTGCTGTTGAACGATCTTACAGCAGTACCGTATACGGCTCTTCTGGCAATTTCAAACTCCTGCGTGTCGATACCATTTTCTTTGAACTTTACTATGCTTTCTTTTATGCGCTGTGCTGCCTCTTTCGGCTTTCTCGATTCGCCGCCGAATAGTATAGCCGCATATCCGGGACCCTCCATATATTCATAAGCGAATGTGTCATTGATAAGTCCTTCGGTCAACATCTCGTTGTAAAGCCTGCTTGAAGATGATGAGAAAATATCCATAAGTATATTCATATATGCAAGCTCTTTTGCGCTTTTTGCACCCTTGCCCGCATTCTGCTTAAAGCCTAATGTAAACATAGGTATTGATACCGGGAATTTCTGCTCTATATATTCCTGTGCTACCTCATACGGTTCGTCATCAAAGATGTTTTCAACAGTCTGTTCTTTGTTTGGCTTTAATACCTTGTCTGCAACTGCAATGACCTGTTCGGGTGTAACATTTCCCGCAACGCAAAGCACCATATTGTGAAGATTATAAAAGCTGTTGTAACAGTCGTAAAGCTTTTCGGCAGTTATTTCTGAGATAGATTCAACTGTGCCGGCAATGTCTATTCTTACGGGGTGATTGTGATACATACCTACAAGAGTATTGAATGTAACTCGCCAGTCGGGACTGTCCTCATACATTTTAATTTCCTGCCCGATAATGCCCTGTTCCTTTGCAACAGTCTGAGCTGTAAAATAAGGCGATTGTACGAAATCGAGAAGTATTTCGAGAGATTCTTCAAACTTATCAGTACAAGAGAACAAATAGCACGTCTTTTCAAATGATGTATAAGCGTTAGCGTCTGCGCCCGTTGCGGCATATCGTACAAATGCGTCGCCGTCCTCGCTTTCAAAGAGCTTGTGTTCGAGATAGTGTGCTATACCGTCGGGTACTGTAATAATATCGCCGCCGTCAACACGGAATTTTGTGTTGACAGAACCGTAATTCGTACCGAAAACAGCGTAAGCGGAACGATAGCCCTCTTTCGGGTGTACATAGATAGTAAGTCCGGACGGGTGCTCTATTACATAATAGCTTTCTTTGACAAGACTGCTCTCAACCTTCTGAATGTTCATTTATTTGCCCTCCGTTTCATCTGTACCTGTGAGTACATATACAGTATCGAGAGTAAGCTTTTGAGCCGCCTCAATGATCTGCTCTTTTGTTACGGCATTTATTTTTTCTGCCTCTTGTTCGGGTGTGCTGAAATTGTCGATAAGCATACGATTTATATACCAGCCCTGCAATTGAGAGAGAGAATCTGTAACAGACAGATAAGCCGTGTTAAGACTTCTCTTTGCGTTGTCAATTTCATCATCAGTAATAATACCGTTTTTCATATCGTCAAGCTCACGCAAAACGGCAGCTTTTGTTTTTTCTATGTTTTCTTTTTCAACGCCGCTTTCAACGGTAAGCACGCCCTTTACAGAATCTGTACGAGAAACACAGTAATAACAAAGACTGAGCTTTTCACGCACGTTGTTGAAAAGCTTTGAATGTGCCGTACCGCCCAACACGGCGCACATAAGCTTTAGTGCGGAAACTGTTTCTTCGGGTTCGGCGCAGTCTGTTCTGAAGCCCATAATAAGCTTTGACTGTACAACGTCTGTATTATCCGTTTTCTTTTTGATAGTATCGGCTCTTCGTATTATCTGAGTTGTGCACTCAGACACACTTCTCTCAATTGAAGAAAACTTTTCTTCGAACATCTTCTTTATGTTCTCGCTGTCTGAGCTGCCAAGGCACATTATTTCTATTCTTGCAGTTTTCAGAAGATTTTCGTAAGCGTCAAACGCAGCCTTCGGTGTGAGGGATAACGCCTGTTCTTTTGTGCCGAGCCTGTTAATGCCGTATTTTTCGGCTGCAAACATTACCTCGCTCATTTGCAGATTTGCATAGATGCGTTTGTCGTTAAACTGAGCGTCTATGGAATCAATAAGCTGAGTTTGTTCATTTTTAAATGTATCATTGTCAAACTCGCCGTTTTGGGCATTAGGCTCAAATAACGCACTGCACAAAAGTTCGGCAGTTTTTTCGAACACCGGTTCTCCGTCAAGGCTGTATCTGTCGTCAATGCTGCCGGCAGAAATTGAAATTATCTGCATTTCACCGCATTTTTTGCTTGAACCGCCAAGGGAAGCGCCATATAAGGAGTCGAGCTTTCTGCTAAGCTCTAAATATGTCGGATAAGCCTTGCACGAACGAGTTAAAATACCCGGTACAAGGGCATTGGGCGACACGGTTTCTTTATCAAGCGGCACTGCCATTACTACGGCAATAAGGCTTGTTTTGAACCTGTCGTCATAAATTGAATTAAAGTGTACACCGTCTGCAATTTGTACTCTTTGCAAATTATTCAAAAAAAACACCTCTCTACTTTGATTAAAGTGGAATTTTGAAAGTGGAAAGTGGAATTATTGTTTTCAAAAGTATATTTCTCGAAAAAAACTTAGTAAGGATTATGACCGCATGCAAGAAATTATTGGTCAAATTATGTTTGAATGGGCATTTCCACGTTCCACTTTCGAATTAAGCTTTCCACTTCTTTAGTAATAGTATTCGTCAACATTTTCGCTGCTGAGGGTATATTCATCATCAGCGTAAACATCAATATCGGTATCTGTATTATTATCATTGTCATTGTTATTGTTGTCATTAACATCATTATAATCATTATAATCATTATTATAATGATCAGTAACGTCGTATTCTGCGGAATATGCGAAGGTATAAACATAATCGGGGAAATAAATCTCTCTGTATTTCTCAGCCGATGACGAAACCTTGACAAGA
Source organism: Clostridia bacterium (assembly GCA_017418905.1). Classification (GTDB taxonomy): domain Bacteria; phylum Bacillota; class Clostridia; order Oscillospirales; family Acutalibacteraceae; genus RUG592. The sequence continues at coordinate 4,041 of JAFOMO010000051.1, forward strand.
TAGTTTGAAGTTTCGGGAAAGGGTACGTTTTCGGCTATTACGTTATCCGCAGAGATAGTGCCGTCTGCAAGCCAATCGTCAACATGACCGTACCCTGCGTTATACGCACATATCACAAGATCGGTATTGCCGTTATAGTGTTCAAGTAAAAAACGCAGAAGATATACGCCGTATTCTATGTTTATTTTAGGCTCGTAAAGCTTGTTTGTATTCATAAGCTTGTCGGGCATAAAATCTGTACGGTAATTTTGCAGCCATGTAAACGTATCGGGCATAAGCTGCATTAAGCCTATTGCCCCAACGGGAGATACAGCCTCAGGGTCAAAATTGCTCTCATTTTTTATTACACCGTAAACAAGGCATTTGTCAACGTCAAACTCTTTTGAATACTTTTCAACATAGCTTTCGTATTTAAGCGGATACATACTTTTGTTGAGCTGTTCCTCTGCGTTCTCTCTCATGGTAGAAATAATTGACAGTACAATAAAAGGTACGGTTATCATCAAGCCTATGATCGAAACGGCAATAATATATGCGACAATACCCTTCTTTGCTTTTTTGTTTTTCTTTTTGGGCTTTTTTTCTGCCATATATCAAGCCTTCCTTTATTTAAATTCAAATTTTTTCAGCTTCCAGAGAATTGTTTCATCATTTCCCTTTTTCGTGCCGTTCTGCACAAGCTGTCCTGTTTTCCGGTCGTACCAATAAAGCCCCGTCCATGCCCAAGAGAATATTGTAAGAACAAAGCTTACCTTTACGCATGAATACTTAGTGCCGTCTATGGTAACATCTTCCGTACCTAAGTTCTTTGCGGCAAATTCGCCAAGCGACATAGCACCCCTGTTGTCGCCCGTACCGATAGAATAGAACAGTATCTCTTCAAGACCGGAATTAATAAAGGCAGGCATATTCATATCCATCATCTGATACCATAGACCGTTGCTGATCTTAAAGCTTTTGTTCTGAGCTTTGCCCTTGAATGTACCGCTTAAATTAATATTGCCGTTTTCCTTGAAGGCACTTATCTCGGTATTATCAGATGTGCGGACGTAATGCCACCTTACAGCGGAGAGATTTTCTTCGACGGTAAACTCTTCCTCAGAGAATTTCTCGCCCTTTTTGAAGGTTGTCTGAGTAACGATCTTCTCATCACGGTAACGCTTGAAGCTTAACTTGCGGCTTTCTGTTCCGTCTGCATTGACATACTCTGCCGAAACAAGATCGTCGGGGAATGTGTATTCGGGAATATCATACGACTGTATAATACTTTGCGAATACACAATGCTGCCTTTGAGAAATACTTTGTCTATCATTGAAATGTTTGAAATGTTTTCGGCAGGGTTTGCGTCCAGCAAAAGGAGATCGGCTTCAAGCCCTTCTTTTACAAGACCCTTTCTGTCGGCAATGCCGAGGTGTTCGGCACTGTTTTTGGTTGCAAGCGTAATTGCCTGCATAGGCGTTAAGCCTGCCTCAACATAATATGCAAGCTCTTTATGCTCGACTTCGCCGTTCATTGTTTCAAACATATTATCAGTACCCATTGCGATATGTATTCCGGCGTCAAAAAGAACTTTAAGATTATGAATACTGTGCTCCATTCTTGTAGGCTCTTTTTCGTATGTCATAGCGTTAACTGTGGGTACAAAATGTGCGCCTGATTTTTTCCACAGGTCTATTATAGGATCATCGCTTTGTATATCCTTGTCGAGAATACCGTGTTCGATACCGTAAATTCCTGCTTCGAGAAGCTCTTTAACATCATCATAATTAAATACATGTGCGGTAGAATTAAGACCGTTTTCTTTGCCCTCGCTGATTATCTGCTGCATAAGCTTTTTGTCTATTCTTGTAATATCGAGCTTATTGTTGAAATACCAGAAGTCGCCGCCCTGATAAGTAAATTTCAGGAAGTCAACGCCTGCTTCTTTCAGCTCTTTTATACCTTCCGAAACATCTTCGGGCTTTGTTATCTCGATAGACATTTCTTTTCGTGCCCATTCGCTGTTAGAGCCTAATGTAACAGCAGGGTGTCCGTTGGGATCGGTAAAATTCGGACCTACTATCAGAAGCTCCGGTCCTGTAATCTCGCCCGATTTAATTTTATCTCTGAGCTTGTATATAAAATGCTTCGGTGCGTCTAAGTCTTTGATAGTGGTAATGCCGTATTTCAGAACGTTTTCCTTAAATATCTCGGGCATTTTTTCATTTAAGAATACGTCGCTTTCTTCTTCGTTTTTGCAGTTGAAGCCGCCCTGTATATGTATATGACTGTCGATAAGTCCGGGCATAAGCGTTTTTCCGGTACCGTCAATGACCTGTACATTTTTCTTTTCTATCGGAGTATCTGATATTTTTTGTATAATACCTTTTTTAATATAAACATACTGTCCGTTCTTTTCTGTACCGTCACCGACTATAATATGTACGTTTGAAATAATGTACTCGCCCTCTTTTGCTTTCTTAGGCTGTTTAAGATACTTTATAAGTATAAAGATTACTACAAGCGTACCTATTACCATCTGGATAAAGCCGATCAGCGGAATACCGAATACCTTTGGCATAAAAAACACACTCCTTACTTTTGGTTGAATACTTTTCCGAAAAAGTCGGAAAAATGATTTTTTGGGGGGATAGCCATTCCTTTTTCCGTATTCCCTAAAATGATAAGCGTATCTCCCGGCTTGATGTCGTACAGATCTCTTGCTTCTTTCGGAAGAACGATCTGTCCTTTTGTGCCGACAGTTACCGTCCATGCATATTTGCCCTCGGGTGATTTCACGATCATCAGCGTCCTTTCGACAAAAATTATACAAAACATACTTTGCATACTTAATGTAACAGATTTTAAAGTTAATGTCAATAGATTTTGGGTAAAAAAAGTATGAACAAAAACAGCCGCTTTTTACCTTCTTGCGGGAGGGTAAAAAGCGACTGCGCATATTGTTATGAAATCAGATACAAAATTAGTCGATAAGCACTATCCAATAAGATTGTCTTGTGCTGGTAGGACTTGGAACGCTGCCAACGCATAAAGTCTTATAGTTTCCGTCAAGAAGAAGTGTATAAATTCCCTCATCACCGTCATGCTGTTTAACAGCTTTATAAACATCAGTTGCGGAATTGCCGGTAACTGCGCCGTACTCAGCTTCGGTAGGACTCGGATTTTCGGGCAGATTGCACTCTTCAAGTATGGTGATAAAAAGTCTGCCGTCGGGGCGAGCGTGAGATTTGTCTGTTGCAAGATACTCTTTCGCACGGATATTGCCTGCTTCGAGATGAGCATCGGTGTATTCAAACGGTTCAACACCTGCGGCAACTCTATCAGCGTTGATCTTGTCGATAAACTTAATTCTCTGCACTCTGTTTGGCGAAAGATTATCAAGGGTAGTGCTGTCAAGGCAAACATACTTCTGAATGATGAGAGAATCAGCAGCGCCTACACTGCCGTTGTCGTCCATATCGCCTGAATAAGATTGTTCTGATGTCGGGCTTATCAGACCGACGTCAATTTTCTGAGCTATTGCAGCGTCTCTTAAAGTTATGAGGTTATCTCCGTTAAGGTCACCCTTAATAGTCGCAGCGTCTGCGCTTATTGCTGCACAAGAAACACATGATGCAACAGCGGCTGCTGCAAGCAGCAAACTAATAAACTTTTTCATAGCCATTATCCTTTCTTAGTAATCGTAATCCCGATTTTAACCCCAATATTTTCAATCCTTTTTTCATAAATATATCATACACCTATTGTGATGTGATTGTCAACAGAGAATATGAATTATTTCACTTTTGCATACTAATTTTGTGATTTATAACAAATCTAATATGCAATAAATGTAAATATTTCCAAGTTATCTTCACATTGCGAAGTATCTTTTTACTTGTTGATGTATGCTATAAATGGTTGGTTTTATTAACATTGATCGCATAATTGCCTGTCGCCGCACGGCGACCGCTCCAAGGAGGCGCAATACAGTATGATTTTAACAAACTTTACTTTTTGTATAGTCTGAATGTGCAATGATTGTTTGTTGTACTTAATTGAATATATTAACATTAGAAAGAAAATTTGAAGTTTTGAGAGTTAAGAAAGCGGAAATTTTACCTGTATTATACCACAAATAAAAACAAAAGAATACGATTGACAAAAATATTTTTTAATTGTACGATTAAAAAAGAAACGGAGTTATTTAAAATGAATAAAAAAATAGAATTGATAAAAGCAGAATACAAAGACCTGAATACTATACTGCAAATGCAGAGAGAGGCTTTTGCCGGTTTATATGAGAAGTACGGCGATACAGACACAAGTCCTGCGGCTGAAAACTACGAAGATATTTTGAGCCGCTTTGTTCAAAGTGAAACGACATACTATTTTATTACGGCAGACGGTGAGAAGGTTGGTGTGATACGGATAGTCGATTTTAAAGACGGTGCTGCACGCAAAAGAATATCCCCGATATTTATTATGAAAAAATATCGGGGCATAGGATATGCTCAAAGGGCAATTGCCAAAGCAGAAGAAATTCACGGAAAAACAAATTGGAAGCTTGACACGATCTTACAGGAAAAAGCAAACTGTTATTTATATGAAAAGCTTGGTTATCGCCAAACGGGAGAAACAAAAGTAATAAACGACAAAATGACGATCGTATTTTATGAGAAAAATTAGCTTTCAGAGCTGAGATTTGAATAGTATTAACCAAGAGTATAACATAGTAAAAACTTTATTTGCGTGGAATGAAGTATTGGTTTTATTGTGTTTGACTGCGATAATGTCGGCGGCGACTCGCCGCTGCGTAATTGCTAACTGCTAATTGGATCAGACGTTGAATCTGAACAGAACAATATCGCCGTCTTTCATGACATACTCTTTGCCCTCGCTGCGTACAAGACCCTTTTCTTTTGCGGCTGTCATTGTACCGCAAGCGATAAGATCGTCAAAGCTTATTACCTCGGCTCTGATAAAGCCTCTTTCAAAGTCGGAGTGTATTTTTCCTGCTGCCTGCGGTGCTTTTGTACCCTTTTTGATAGTCCAGGCACGAACCTCGGGTTTACCTGCGGTAAGATAAGAAATAAGTCCGAGCAGAGAGTAACATTCTCTTATAAGGCGGTCAAGACCTGATTCTTCAAGTCCCATATCGGATAAGAACATTTCCTTTTCTTCTTTATCCATTTCGGCAATGTCTGCCTCTATCTGAGCGCATATGGGCAGAACGCCTGCTTTTTCTGTTTCTGCGATAGCTTTAACGGCTTTGTAACCCTCGTTGTTGTCAATGCCGTTTGCAAAATCGTCTTCACTCATATTTGCGGCATAGATAACGGGCTTGTTTGTGAGCAGTGCAACATCTGAAAGAAGTGCTTTTTCGTCATCAGTACATTCGACCGATCTTGCAGGCAGACCGTTCTCCAATACGTCCTTTACACGCTTGAAGAAGTCAACATCTGTCTGATACTTTTTGTCTGCCTTGACCATTTTTACAGCCTTGTCAATGCGTCTTTCGATCATCTCTATGTCGGACAGAATAAGCTCAAGGTTTATTGTTTCAATGTCACGCTTCGGGTCAATACTGCCCTCAACGTGGATAATATCATCATTTTCAAAGCAGCGTACAACGTGAACTATTGCGTCACATTCTCTGATGTTTGATAAAAACTTGTTGCCTAGACCTTCGCCCTTTGACGCACCCTTTACAAGCCCTGCAATATCTACAAATTCGATAGAAGCAGGTGTGAATTTCTCGGGGTTATACATTTCTGCAAGCTTATCAAGACGCTTGTCGGGTACTGATACAACGCCTACATTCGGTTCTATCGTGCAGAACGGATAGTTGGCACTCTGTGCGCCTGCGTTTGTGATAGCGTTAAATAATGTGCTTTTGCCGACATTCGGCAAACCTACTATACCTAATTTCATTTTATTCGGTTCTCCTCTTTGAAACAAAATATAACTACATTATATCATATCGTGTCGGCTTTCTCAATAGGATTTTATTTTTAAAAATGATTTTTCTGCGTTCTGTTGATATTTTCACACGATTATGATATACAATAACAATAGAAAAGTTCGGCTCTAAAAGGACGGTGATCTGATGGAAGAACATTCGTTTGACGAGATACGCAGAACGAAACGCACTGTTAAAGTCGATTATTTTGACGGTGACTGTCCCGTAGATGTAAAGGTCAAGGTTTTGAAGCAGCCCGGAACGGAAACCGTTAGCGGACAATATATAGGCTTCGGTAAGGTTTATTACTGAGCATGAAGAGGAGGTAGTAACTATGTTGACATTCCTTTTTGACGAACAGCAGGAGAGGGAAACATACTGCTGCGAGAGATAGAGAAAAAATTGAAGAGGGCAAAGAGATCGGCGAAAAGAAAGGTATGGAAACGGGAAAACTCAATGTACTTAGGAACTGTTCATCAATAACTTTTAATTTCTGCTTGTCTGATTTGCCCTGCACAGCGTTAAATTTTCTTGAAATACGTCAGTATTCCTGCGAAAATTTGCCTCGTGCAGAACAAATTATCCTAAGCATAAATTTTAAAGTTATTTCTTCACAGTTCCTTATTGATCTTGTAAAAGACGGTCTGCTCTCGCTTACAGACGCTGCAAAGAGATCGAATATGACAGAATCGGAATTTGCAGAGCTGCCTGATATGAAGAAAGCATAATTTCAAAAAACAAAAAGATATACAAAGCGCACAAGGAAGAATGACCTGCCTTGTGCGCTTGTGATTTTATTGTCTGTAAATACGAGTTAATCTTTATTTTCCTCTAATATTTCAGCGATAAGCTCTCTTTCGTCCATGTGATACTTAACGCCCTTTATCTCCTGATAGTCCTCATGTCCCTTGCCTGCGAGTACGATAATATCGCCCTTTTGTGCGTTGTTTATACAATATCTTATAGCGTCCTTTCGGTTGGGTACTACAACGTATTTTCCGTCTGTTTTGGCAATGCATGTTTTTATATCCTCTATTATATCCATAACGTCCTCAAAGCGTGAGTTATCTTCGGTAATAACAGACAGATCGCTGAGGTTGCCCGAGATTTCTCCCATTTCGTAGCGTCTTACTTTGGGACGGTTTCCGCCTGCGCCGAACATCGTTATAAGTCTGTTGGGGTTATATTGACGCAAAGTCGTGAGTACGTTCTCCATACTCAATGCGTTGTGTGCATAGTCTATAAGGAGTGTAAAGTCGTCGCTTACCTTTACAGGCTCTACTCTGCCCTTTACCTTAACATTTTCAAGACCCGAAAGTATAGCCTCTCTCGATACTCCGCAGTGACGGCAGACGGATATTGCAGCCAATGCGTTGTATATGTTGAATTTGCCCGGTACGCCTACATTTACACGGTAATTGTCGTATCCGCCTACCGTAAAGCTTACGCCTAAAAAGCCAGGTCTGCGTGTAAGCTCGCCCTCTGAGGCTGATACATCGCAGTCATCGGTAAAGCCGAAGGTTTCCATGGGGCATAAAGCGTCTGCGGCAACTGTTGAGTAAACCTCGCTGTCTTTGTTGATAATACCAAGCCTGCACTGCTTAAAGAGCAGCTTTTTGCAGTCGAGGTACTCCTCTAAGGTTGCGTGTTCGCTGTCGCCTATATGGTCATGCGAAAAGTTTGTGAATACGCCGTAGTCGAAATCTATTGCGTCTGTTCTGTGCCACTTTAAGCCCAATGACGATGCTTCTATAACAAATGCCTTGCAGCCCTCGTTTACCATATTGCGGAGAGCCTGCTGTATCTCGAATGATTCCGGAGTTGTATTGTTTGTTTTATATAAATTGCCGCCGATCACTATGCCTAATGTACCTATCGTTCCTGTCTTTATGCCGCCATGCTCCAGAATAGACTGTACCATGCTTGCAGTTGTAGTTTTGCCCTTTGTGCCTGTGAGTGCGATAGAGATCATCTCTTTGGCGGGATAATCGAAAAATGCAGCAGACATATAAGCCAGTGCTTCTCTTGTATCGTCAACTTTTATTACAGTGACGTCTTCAAGCTTCAGTTCATCGCTGAGTACAATTGCGGCAGCACCCTTTTCAACTGCTGAATCTGCAAATTTGTGAGCGTCTACATTGTAGCCCTTTAAGCATACAAATACATCACCCGGCTCTACCTTCCGCGAGTCGTATACAAGCTTGTTTATCTCAATATCAGTATTACCCTGAAGAACGATATGATCTGTTTTTTCTAAAAGCTTTGAAAGTTTCATAAGAGAGATCTCCTTGTTGAAAGTATAAAATAAAATATAAAAAATCTTAAAAATAATTGTTGAAAATCAAGTAAATGCGCTATATAATATATGTATAAGGTCAAAGCGGTAATTATGATAATACAAAAACATATATAAATAAAATACTACATTAATTTTGCATTGTCAATTGTTTGAAAAAAGTTTTTATATTTTTGGTTTGCAGTTTTGATATGAATTTTTTACAGGTATAATTTTGTCGATTATTACAACACAGTAATTATATTTAAAGTTTGATGAAATGATGATGAAAAAAGTAAAACAATGTGAAGTTAATTATAAAGATACTGCAATATTAAACAAAACGATGTGGAAAACTAAAAAATTTCAGTATCGAAAAAAGTTAAATGTACTTAAATAATAAAATCATCTTGTGCAATTTATACAAATATTGTTTGTATAAATTGCTATAAACAGAACTGCAATGTTTGTGCAAAACGTCTTTTTAAGCAAATTTGATATACAATATGCACATAAATTTAAGCGGTATATATTCATACTAATAAAAATACATAAAGATATTGAAAAAAAGCTGTGCATA
>JAFOMO010000052.1 GCA_017418905.1 Clostridia bacterium
CAAAAACAGTCCGCAGGACTGTTTTTGAAATTCACCACTAAAAGGGCTGGAGCGTGCCTCCGGCGGCTAAGGGGTGCTGCCCCTTAGAACCCCGCAAGCCTTTTGAAAAAGGCTTGACCGAAAACTAAATTGTTGGTTTTTGCACAGTCTGAATTGATGATCAGTGTGTGAGCATAAACATAAAAATGAACAAAGCAGTTATTACAAGCGTGCCTAAATTGATCTCTTTAGCCTTGCCTGTGAACAGCTTAATACATACATAGGTCAAAAGACCGAAAGCTATACCATAGCTTATATTATATGTAAAAGGCATCATAGCAATAGTAACAAATGCAGGTGCGGCAACCGAGATGTCGTTCCAGTCGATGTCTTTAACGCATTTTATCATAAGTATTCCTACATATATAAGAGCCGCCGCAGTTGCACAGCCCGGAATAAGAGCCGCTATCGGACTTAAAAACATTGCTATAAAGAACATAGCCGCCGACACTATCGCCGCAAGACCTGTTCTGCCGCCCTCTGCAATACCTGCCGAGGATTCGACAAAGGTAGTAACGGTAGATGTGCCGCATATCGAGCCTACTGTTGTTGCAAGTGCGTCTGCAAGCATAGCCTTGTTCATATTCGGTACTTCACCGTCTTTTGTAAGCATATTGCCCTGTGAGCACGCACCGTACAGTGTACCCATTGTGTCAAACATATCTACAAGACAGAATGCAAGTGCAGTTGTTGCTATCAGTATTACAAGACTGCTTACCGAGTTGTTTTCAAGGTATGATGAATAATCAAAGCCCTGTGTGAATACCTTGAAAAATGATTCTCTGCCAAAGTCTGCAAATGCCGTAAACGGATTGAGAGTGAGGTTATCTGCAAAGCCGTTGTAAAAGCCGGGAATGGTGAGCCCGAGCAGATAATACAAAACAGAACCGCCAAGAATACCCCAAAGCACAGCGCCCTTTACTTTTCTGATAGATAATACCGCAATAGTGATTATAACGATCAGTGTGACGAGCATTGGCATTATGCTTCTCCACTCTGCATTGCCCTTGAATACGTTGAAGGACGCAAGAGTTACGAGAGTTGCGTCGTCGTTTGTAACTATGCCCGAGTTCTGATAGCCCAAAAATGCTATGAATAATCCGATACCTGCCGGAATAGCCGCCTTTACGCATTTCGGAATAGCGTCGAATATTTTCTTTCTGAGACCTGTTGCGGTGAGTATTATGAACACAAGACCGTCGAGCAGTACAAGAGTAAGGGCGTTTGCATAAGTAAGACCGAAGCCGAAGCATACCGTATACACAAAGAAGGCATTAAGTCCCATTCCGGAGGCTTGCGCCAAAGGCAGATTTGAAAGCAAGCCGATAAGCAGAGTTCCCACTACTGCCGAAATAGCCGTTGCAATGTAAACTGCGTTATACGATACCTCGGGCAGATCGGCAAACATTCCTGCGTTTACCATAAGTATGTAAGCCATTGCCATAAATGTGGTAATGCCTGCAAATACTTCTGTTTTTACGGTTGACCCTCGTTCTTTGATCTTAAAAAACTTTTCCATTTGAAGTCCTCCTCAAAGATTTTTTTGAACAATACTATTATACTTATTATTTTGTATAATTTACAGATGTAAATTGGTAAAATGATAAAATTCTACATACGTAATAAAATATCAATAAGACTTTCGTGAGTATTGCACAAAAGTATTATTGATAAACAATTCTGATTTTTTGCATATCATAATATAAAGCTGTAAGAAAACAAAAATTTGCAAAAACTCTTGACTAATTTAAGATAATAATATATAATCATAATGTTGTTAAAATTTTGGAAGCGTATCGAAGTGGTCATAACGGGCCTGACTCGAAATCAGGTAGCCTTCACGGGCTCGTGGGTTCGAATCCCACCGCTTCCGCCAAAACAAAACGGTTTAAGCTTATCACTTAAACCGTTTTGTTTTTTATGTTAGAGCGTATCGACTGTTACTCCTTTAAAGTAATATCCGTGAAACTCTGTAAAGCCTTTTGAGCTATTGTTTGTAAATCGGAATTGCCTGTCCTCAACGCAGTATTCGTCTGCAAAAGCAATAACTCTTACAATATCGTCTTTATAGGTATAAGACACCATTACCTGAATATCACCGATAGGGTAACAGCACCCCAAAACTCTGCCCTCGCTGTCGAAGTTGAAGAACATCTTAGGCACTGTTCATCAATAACTTTTCATTTCTGCTTGTATAATTTGCCCTGCGCTGTGTTAAATTTTCTTGAAATACGTCAGTATTCCTGCGAAAATTTGCCTTGCGCAGAACAAATTATCCTAAGCATAAATTTAAAAGTTAATTCTTCACAGTTCCTTATCGTTTGAAGGGTCTGATGTTTCCATATCGAATGTCATTACCTGGGCAGGGTGAATGAAGCTTTTCGACAGCTCGTCAAATCTCTGTTCGCCTGTGTTCTCGCTTTGAGCGGTACTTTGTGTGCTTGTTAATCCGCTGATGTTTTCGCTTGTCGGTTCACTGCTTGAAACGCTGTTTGTATTATTATTGCAGGACGGCAGTATTAACAGCGATAATGCAAGCAGAATAATAAAAACCTTAATTTTCAAATTAAAAACCCTTCTAAAAAAGTGGAATGTGGAAAGTGGAAATTTGCGTCAGTCGTGCGCCTGCACGCAATAACACGCTTATACACAATAAAAGCGATACCGTATTGCATGCGAAAAATCAACTTGCAAATTTTCACTTTTTTACAATTCCACTTTCCACTTTAAACTTTCCGCATTTCATTGCACATTATTTAGAGTATTCCTGCGAGATCCACGCCTCACGTCCTGCAAGCCAGTCGCAGCAGTAGTTATACATATCGGTGAAATTCTGCTCGTATGTTTTTGTTTCGTCTGTTACCATTTGTTTTGTGCTTTCGTCAAAGTGAGCCTTTGTAAGCGTATCGTGATCGGCTATCCAGTCGTTGGGCTTTAACATCCAGCCGCTTTTATAGTTCATTTCTGCGCTGTCTTTGATGAGTGTATAATACTTCTCCGAGGTATAAAGCTCGTCTGTTATTTTTGCGTCTGCTGCGGCAGTCTTGCCTGTGAAGTAGTCTATTGCAGGTACGAAGGAATCAAACCATACCTTCTTTGCTGTGGTTTTAACTTGTTCGTTGTTTGCAAGGCGGTTCATTATGTTGTCTTGGCCGCCCTTTATCTCGCACCAATTGCCTGTGTATTCTTCATAGTCTGTCATGCCGTAGTATTTTAGCTCGCCCTTGACTCCTGCGCAGTTGCCTAATGAGTTGTCATAGTCCCAGACAGGGGAGGCAAAAAACTTGTAATTACCGTTTTCGTCGGGCTTATACACAAAATATACGCTTGAAACGCCTGCGTCCCAGTTTTTGCCGAGTTCGTTTATAAGGAACATCTTTGACATCGAATCCAGGTCTGCGTATTCCTCTAAAGAGCCGTCATTTGCTTTTGCGGCTTCATAGAAAGCCTTGTATTTTTCGCCTACATAGCTTCTTACTGCTTCATAGCCTATATCGCCCTTTTTAAGCTCGGGGTACTCGATAGAGAGCATATAATTATCTGCTTCTACATAAAAATCCTTTTCCTTATCAACAGACGGGTCAACCGTAACAAAGAAAGGAAAATCACCGTTCACACTGCCGTCGTCATTCAGGTAGTTTTCGGCTTTAATATCGTTTACAAGCGAATTTTTGTCTGCAGATACCTTCTGGCACATCTGATAAGAGCCGCAGTAAAAGCCGTTTATATAAAGATCGGTATAGCGTGAGTCCGAGGCGTAGGGAATGCCGACAGCATCCGAAAGATCGTAGAGGATACGATTTCTTGAAAGTGAATCGTCCTGAAAGTTTGCAAGCAGAGAATACTTTTTGCCCTCCTGCATACCTGCAACGGATACCGGTTCTTCAAATGTTACGTTGTATGACTTCTTTGTTGCCCACCAGGAAGTATTTCCTCTGCCCTTGACCTTTTTGATAGGTGTAGTGCTTATGTTTCCGTCTGCATCGACAAGGGCGGAGCTTGCAGGTGCTGTGCGGCTTTTGTCGGAATTGCCCTTGTCGTCGTTGAGGTATGCAAACAGGTCTGTTCCGCTGCCGTCTGCGTCATCGTTGTTAATGAACAAGGCTGCCTCTGCGTTTGACTTCATAAACGTAAGAGTATAAGCCTGCCCGCCTGCGTTTACGTCATAAGACTTGTTAAGCTCGTAGGGGACTTCTTTGATGCCGCCTGCCTGAATTGCAATTCCGTTCACGCTTACCGTGTCGGAATAGGTGTTGTATATTTCAACACTGTTCTCGTCTGCCGAGGTGGGTAAGAAGAAGTATTTCTCGTTTGTATTCTCGAACTGAATATTGATGTCGTGAACGCTCTGCCATATGTGCCATGCGGCGGTGTCGTCTGTTTCTTTGACGGCATGAACGCACAAGCCCTCTTCTTTCTGCATTACGGGCGGATTGCCCTTCTGCGGCTGCACGGGCATATTACAGCCGCTTGTGATAACAGTGCCTATTGTCAAAGCAGTAACCAAACCTAATGATAATAATCTTTTCATATGTCAGACCTCCCGAAAATTGTCGTGTTATCTTTTATATGATTTGATTATACACCGTCAATCTAAAGTTTATCTGAAGATTTTTAATTATTTTCCATTTTTTGTTGAGTGTTTCATTTTTTCATTACAAATTTCTTGCCGTATGAATAACAATATGGTATAATACTATTTGATATGTTCATATCAAAAGCGAATTGTTTGAGTATTGCAACAGCTTATATAAAGAATTTGAATCATAATTATAAACATCTCACTTGAAAGAGGAATTGATAAATGGCTATTCATAATAAGTCACATTATAATCATGCATTAATGACGCTGAATAAAATGAATAAAGATAATACGTTAAAATACAAAAATTCGACAGATTTTGAAATTCCTGAAAAGTCTATGATATGTTTAAGTATCATGGATTGTTGTGATTTTCTAAAAACAATTCCGGACGAATCTGTACAATTAATTTGTATTGATCCGCCATATAATCTTGAACTGGCCGGTTGGGATACTTATGATAATTATATTGAATGGGCAGCAAAATGGCTCAATGAAGCTTTTAGAGTACTGTCAAAGACCGGAAGCATGGTTATATTTGGTGGGATACAGTTTAGAAATGCAAAATCAGGAGATTTAATCGATATTATTCATTATGTGAGGAATAATACCAAATTCAAATTAGTAAATACGATTATTTGGCGATATAAGAATGGTATGTCTGCACATAGATATTTTGCTAATAGACACGAGGAAGTTATTTGGCTTGTAAAGTCAAATGAGTATTATTTTGACTTAGATTCAGTAAGAGTACCGTATTCTGATGATGATCTTAAATTAGCATTAAAAGATAAGAGGTTAAATCCCGAAAATACATTGAAAGGTAAGAACCCTACAAATGTATGGGAGATTAATAGATTAAATGGGAACAGCAAGGAACGTGTTGGACACCCAACACAAAAGCCCGTAGAAATAATTGAACGACTTGTAAAAGCACTCTCCTATCCCGGTTCTATTGTTCTTGACTTCTTTGCAGGCAGTGGAACAATTGGGCGTGTTTGTGTAAAAGAAGGACGACATTGTTTGATGTGCGATAGTGACTCGACTTTGATAGAGTATTTCAATAAACATCTTAAACTTATGCAAGCTTTGGGTCAAAACATTGATTACTTAAAAGCTGAAAATATAACTGATTTTTTTAAGAACACTATAAAGGAGTAGTATAATATATGATGAAAGGACAATCAGAAAGGTTAACTGTGCAGCAGAAGAAGGGACAGGGACCAATAACGATATTTCACGAGAATGCTCAAATGCATGATAAAGAAGTAGGCAACACATCATTATTTGTAAAAAAACAGCTTGAATTTGAGTTCCCTATGCTAACTTTTCGATATAGAAAATCTTTATCAAAGAAAGAAATAAATACAGCTCTTCAAAGCGTTGACAGCTATCTTGGACAAACTCTTTTTGTAGAAAGTGCAAATATAAAACCTGACGGTGGCATTATTGAAGTAAAAGATGATAAAGGGAATTGGCATGTTGTTTTAGTTTCTGAAGCAAAACATCAAGGAAAAGACATTGAAAACATCAATGTTGGAAAATTTGTCGGAAAAAACAGCGATCAAGATCTTATGCAGGCAGGAAATGCAATTGAAAGGTCACATAAAAATATTGACGAAATTGCAAATTTCATGTTAGCAGAGCGTTACTTTCCTTATGTTCTATTTTTGGAAGGTTCTAATTTCTTGACACAAAATGTAATTGTTACCAGACCGGATGGCAGAAAAGTAACACTGGTCTATAATGACGGAGTCTTAAACAGACTTGACCGATTAACTGCCGCAAACTATGGAATGCCAATAAATACAAACTTATGTAAAAATAAGTTTGTTAAATGCAACGGTGCAACCATTATGTTGCAAGCTGCATCAATTTACACCAAAGGTGAAGGTGGACATTTGAACAAAGAAGATATGATTATGATAATGCTTGAAATAGCACGAACATCTTTGAAAATGTTAGGTACAGAACTCTTTGAGCAAATTTGTAAAAGATAAATTTTATCAATTCAATAAAACGATAAGTACACCACATAAGGTTTTTATGCCTTATGTGGTGTATTTTTTGAAAATCACTTTTTCACAAACCTGTCAATAATGTATTGGTGCGCATTATTCTCGATAGTATCGTCAAGCGGCTTTAACTCGGAAGGTAAGCCTCTTTGTTCAAGCATAAGCTTGATTATATGGTCTGCAAGCTTCGGGTTTTTCGGCAAAAGCGAGCCGTGAAGATAGGTTGCTATCACGTTTTTGTATATTACACCTTCATTGCCGTCTGTGCCGTTGTTGCCGCTGCCGTAAAGCACCTTTCCGAGCGGAGTGTGTTCGTTTATATACGTTCTGCCGCCGTGATTTTCAAAGCCTACTATCGTGCCGAATTGTTCGTTCTCTATTACAACATCGCTTATAAGCCTTGTTTTGCCGACCTCTGTCTGTATGTTGAGAATCTCAAGCCCTTCGATAGTTTCGTTTTCAAGCTTGTAGTAGCTTCCTAAAAGCTGATAGCCGCCGCATACAGCCGCAAGAACTCCGCCGTCATTTACATAGGCGGTAAGCTCTTTTTTCATCTTGATAAGCTTATCACGCACTAAAAGCTGTTCACGGTCTGAGCCGCCGCCTAAGAATACAAGATCATAGTCTGTAAAGCTTATTTTTTCGTTTCCGTATATTGGGTCTATTTGTACGCTTATATCTCTCCACTCACAGCGTTTTTTCAGAGTGGTCATATTGCCTATATCGCCGTAAAGATTGAGCAGATCGGGATACAGGTGCGCTATTCTCAGTTTCATAACTCTCCCTCCAGCTCGCTCAGTATTTTTTTCGTAGAGAAAAGCAGGGTGTAGTTTACTACTATGTATACACATTCGCCCTCACCCTTAACTGCGTTTATAATGTTCTGCTTCATATCGTCACATACCGTGATCTTAGTTTCGTCTATATCGCAGTACTTAAAGCGAACACCCATGTCTTTTGCTCTTATGCCTGCGGCAGTATAGCTCTTTATGGTATCGTTGTTGAGCTTTTCAAAGTCAACGTCCCAAAGCCACGACACGTCGTTTCCGTCGGGGTCGTTGTCGTTTATACCAATGATTACGTCCTTTGTGCGCTTTTCGCTTATGATGTTTCCTATACTCTGATTAAAGCCCGCAGGGTTCTTCGCTAAGTTGAATACAACAAGCTTGCCGCCGATATGGAACTCTTCCATACGTCCCGTTTGTCCTTTGTACCTTTCAAGACCTTCTGCGATCTCTTCTTTATCCATTCCGCAGCTGTCTGCAAGCGCAAAGGCGGCAAGTGCGTTGTATATGTTGTATACACCCTTGCAGGGGAGATCAACGTGAGTTGAGTTTACATCAAAGCTAACGTGATCTCCGATAGTGATGTTCTCGCCGTCATACTGCGGTTTCGGACGCTTGAAGCCGCACTTTTCGCAGCGGTACATTCCGAGCTGTCCGTACTGGTAGAAGTCGTATTTTAACTCTGTGCCGCAGAAACGGCAGTATCTGCCCTCTCGTGTTTCGTTGAGGTTCAGACCTAAGTTTTTGCTTATACCGTAATATACCGTATTCTTATAGTTTTTGCCCAAAGACGCTGTAAGAGGATCGTCACCGTTGAGTATGAGAACGGCATTTTCTGCTTTGTCGAGTGCCTTCTGAATGTATGATATTGTTGTATCAATTTCACCGTATCTGTCCATCTGATCTCTGAACAGATTTGTGATAACTATTTTTGTAGGTGTTAAATACTGCAAAATAATTCTTGCGTATGCCTCGTCCATTTCAAGACAGGCATAGTCTGCCTTGACCTTGCCCGAAAGTGTGCTGTAAGATATAAATGCCGCAGCTACACCGGACAGCATATTAGAGCCTACCTTGTTGCAGACAATTCTGTTTTTGCCGTTATCGAGAACGGTGTATATCATATTGTTTGTTGTAGTTTTGCCGTTTGTACCCCAGACTGCGATAATATCCTTTTCTATGTCGTTACACATACGCGATAATATATCGGGGCATATTTTCAGGGCGATAGTACCCGGCATTGAACTGCCGTTCTTGCCTAAAAGCTTTGCAAAGCGTGAGGCGAGCTTTGCCGTCCAGATAGCAATAATTTTTCGCATTTTGAACCTCCGTTGATTTATTCACAGTAATAATAATAACACGTATCAGACTGTTTGTCAAAGACATCTGAGTTTAAGATATATAGAATTATTATTCGATATAGCCTTTGATTATGTTGTGTTTGACCTTTTACGGAAAATTTATTATAATAATAAAAGAAAAGAGGTCAACGAAAATGAAAAAATTGATATGTATTATTCTTGTATTATCAGGCTTTGTTTTTCCTGCCGCCGCTTATGACGGACAAAACACGCTTGACATTATTTATGGGGTGAACGCTTGGAAAAACGAACAAATCACCGACTCGGATATTATAAGCGAAAGTGTTATTTCAAATGTCGGTACAAATATATACGACTGGTTTGCTTTTTCATCGGGCAGACTGGGTGCGGACAATATACAACAGTATCAGGCGTATAATGAAACAGTGCTTGATACGATAAACGAAAACAGCTATTCCGTACCCGACTGCGAAAGGCTTGCGCTCTGCTGTGCCGCCTGCGGTGCGGATATTTCCGACAACGGACTTCTGCAAAAAGCTGTTTTTGATAATTTCAGCAGGGAGAACTTAAAGGACAAAATAATAAATCAACTTATTTACGCTCTTTTGACTTTAGACACACACTGTTATACAATACCCGAAAATACAGACCTTACCAGATACGATATAATATGCGAGATACTCAGCCGCCAGAAGGTAAGCGGTGCTGTATGGATGATGAACGAGAATACTCCCGAAACCGATCTTACCGCTATGATGATAACAGCATTGTCACCGTACGCAAACGGCGGCGAGTTATTCACATTCAGTCAAAACAATGTGGAAAAGTCTGTTACAATAAGGCAGGCGTTAGACAATGCGGTATTATACTTATCATCAGCGCAGGCAGATGACGGCACAATGATAAACTGGGGAAGCTCAAGCTGTGAAACGACTGCGCAAACAATAATTGCCCTCACGACCTACGGCATTGACATTGAAACGGACAAACGCTTTATTAAAAACGGAAATACGTTATTTGACGGTATGATGACCTACCGTCTTGAAAACGGCGGCTTTGCTCATTCGTTTGACGGTGCAGGAAATGCGGACGGTTACGCTTCAACTCAGGCGATGTACACTTGTTGTGCATTGCTGAGAAGTCAAAACGGATACAGAACATTATACGATATGCAAAACGAATTTACAGCAGAACAAGCAGGCATTATACAAAGCATATCAAACGATATAGATAAGCTTGATACAGCCGATACAGCTAAGATAAAAGAAATTCTCGACAGGTGCGTTGATGTATCTGTGTGCGACAGACGTTATATACACAATTATTCAAAGCTTGAAGGACTGCTTATCGAGTGCGGAATAGAGAATACCGCCGCATACAAAGCAGACGAACTCGGAGTTAATTCAGAGTATGATTATACAATAACAAATCTTACCCAACAAATAAATAAGCCTGCAAAGCAGGACTTGAATACACTGAACAATAATTTCTCAGGGCTTGAAGAAAGTATGCCCGAAGTACCGCAAAAGCAATACAGTCAAAGCCGATATGTACAAACGGGTCTTGCCTGTATTTGCGGTGTAATTGCCGTTTTCGTGCTTGCCGAGAACCGCAGAAAAAGGAATTTAAAATGAAAAAGAAGTTGTTGTTATATATTGCATTGATTACAGCGGCTGTAATATTTGTGTGTACGCTTGACATTAAAACTCCCGAAGAGTATTATACATCACATATAGCAGACGTTGAACAGGCAGAAATGAGCGTCACTGTCAAGATAAGCTGTGAAACGGTGTTTACCCATTATGACAGCTTGTCGGAGTCTGTAAAGAATGCCGATATAGTACCTCGGGACGGAATTATAGTACCTGCGGGAGAATTTGCCCTGCGAGAGGGCGATACGGCTTTTGACGTACTCAGACGTATTCTTGCGTACAACAAAATACCGCTTGACTATTCGGGGAGCAGTGACAGCGGCTTGCAGTCTGTATACGTCAAGGGGATAGCAAATCTGTATGAGCGTGACTGCGGAGAGCTTTCCGGCTGGATGTACAGAGTAAACGGACAGTTTCCTCAGGTGAGCTGTTCGGACTTCGCTCTCAATGACGGCGATGTTATGGAGTGGGTTTATAGCTGTGAGCTTGGGGCTGATGTTTAGATCAATGTGCAATGTGCAATGTGCAATGCAGACCGTGCAAAAACCAACAAATAAGTTTTCGCTCAAGCCTTTTTCAAAAGGCTTGGCGGCGAGTCGCCGCTGACAAAATCGCATTTGTACACATAAAAGCCGATACTATTTTGCTTGCGGGCAAAGAAATAATTCATTCTGTATGCAGACCGTGC
>JAFOMO010000053.1 GCA_017418905.1 Clostridia bacterium
CTGTAACGGCTTTTTTAGTTTTCGTGTGCTTTTGTACGACTGCTTTTTTCGGCATCAGATATATAAACGGTGATTACGATAAAACAGAAGTACAGACTCCAAACGGTATCGGGTACGTTACAACTAATAGTGTCAAGGCTTTAAACAAGGCTATTGACAGCAATAATGCAAGAAAAACCGAAAGCCTTATAAAAAAAGAACCTGCTCTTGTGTATTACTTTAATGTATATAACAGCAGTCCTTTTATCAATTCGGCAGTAAAGGGCAGTCTTGACTGCGCAAACGTTTTTGTTGAATATGGAGCAAAATTTGACAGCGAAATTTATACATCAAAGCTGTTTAATAAATATGCGCTTGAAGAGTACTTTCAGACCTCGCATATTTACGACAGTTCCAATGCGCCCGATATTGTAAGGTTTATGATAAAAAACGGAGCTGTTGTAAATTATGAGGATTACAACAAACCAAACGCATTTTTCAGTGCGTCATGGTGGTGCGCCTATGACGGTACTGTTACAGACAGCGAGACTGAGGTTTTTCGTATTCTTACAGAAAGCGGTGCTTCTCTTACTGCCGAAAACGAAAGCGGCGCAAATGCTTATCGTTATTTCGGCAATATTATGTTTATGAAGAATATCGAAAATGACAATGCTTATAAGATTCTGGAGGTGTTAGATGTTGAAAACTGAAATTCTTCTTCCCACAAAAGAAAATATAAATATTGTCGGTGCGGCTTTGCGCAGCGGTATGCTTGCCGCACTGCCTACCGAAACTGTTTACGGTCTTGCAGCTAATGCGTTAGACGGCGGCGCAGTCAAGAAAATATTCGAGGCTAAGGGCAGACCTGCCGATAATCCTTTAATAGTACATATTTCCGATCTTGAACAGATAAAGAACTTCTCACTTGTTCGTGAAATTCCCTCTAAAGCTTACTTGCTTGCAGAAAGGTTCTGGCCCGGACCTCTTACAATAATTATGCCCAAGGGTACTGCTATTCCGAACGAGGTAAGTGCAGGGCTTGACACTGTTGCGATAAGATTTCCGTCACACCCTGTTGTGAGGGCGGTAATATCTGCCGCAGACAGACCGCTTGCCGCACCGTCTGCAAATATTTCCGGTTCGCCCAGTCCCACAACGGCGGCGCACGTTTTCGGAGATTTAAACGGTATTATACCATATATCATAGACGGCGGTGCGTGTACCGTTGGTGTTGAATCAACAGTTATCACACTTTGTACCGATATACCGACTGTACTTCGTCCGGGTGGTATTACTCCCGAACAGCTTAAAGATGTTTTGGGTGAGATCGCAGTTGCAGACGCTGTACTGCACGAGTTAAAGCCCGGGCAGAAGGCAGAGAGTCCCGGTATGAAGTATAAACACTATGCGCCGAAAGCACATCTTATACTAATAAGATCGAGTGACGACAATTATATTAATTTTGTAAACGAGCGTGCAGGCGATACCGTCGGTGCATTGTGCTATGATGAAGATATAGACCGCCTGAACGTCAAATGCGTATCATACGGCAAAAAAAGCGACTACGCTATGCAAGCCGCAATGCTCTTTGACGCATTAAGACAGCTTGATAATACAGACCTTGAAACTGTATACGGCAGATGTCCCGAAACAGCAGGACTTGCAATGGCTGTGTATAACAGGCTCATTCGTTCAGCGGGATTTGAGGTGATAGAGCTTGCGTGACTTTTTTATTGTAGGCCTGACAGGGCAGACGGGAGCAGGCAAAAGCACCGTTGCACGCTTTTTTGAACAAGAGGGTTTTGTTGTGATAGACGCCGACAAGCTTGCACATAAGATAATGGAAAAGGGCAGCTTGACGCTAAAGCTTACGGCGGCAGTATTCGGTGATGATATTTTGTTTGATGACGGTACTCTCAACAGACAAAAGCTTGCACAGAAGGCTTTTTCGTCAAAGGAGAACACAAACCTCTTAAATGAGATCACTCACCCACGTATACTTGCCGAAACGGTAAAGCTTTGCAAAGCGTATTCCGAAAAAGGGCAGAAATACATTCTTATAGACGCACCTCTTTTATTTGAAGGCTGTTTTGACGTATTATGCGATACGGTAGTATGCGTCACCGCCTCGAAAGAGGTACGGCTTGAACGGCTCAGAAAGCGTGACGGTTTAAGCACAGAAAAACTGCTTGAGCGCATGAACGCTCAGCATGACGAGGAGTATTATATTCAGAGATCGGACTACCTGGTTAGCAATTAGCAATTTGCGGTTAAAATTAATAAAAATTGGGCTTGAAATTTTTATTGTTTTGGTATAGTATAATAGTAACAAGAGTACTGCATAATAAGCGGTTACTCCCAAAATAGTTGGTAATAAGAAACACCGCCAATTTGGAAAGTTTGGCGGTGTTTCTTTATTGTATTTTGTATTTGTTGTTTGTAATATTTATAAATAGCTTTAAGCCTTAGGAATTGTCAAGAAATAAGTTGTGCAATTCAGGCGAAGAATAATTTGTTCTGTGTTAGGCACAATACCGCAGGAATACTGACGTATTTCAAGGTATTGTAACGACACACAGGGCAAATTAGGTGCGCAATTGCTAATTCAGACTGTGCAAAAAGTAGTGTTCTTCTATGTCAAGCCTTACTGCGCCGCCTTGGAGCGGCGGGGAAAGTTTTGTTTTAAACGGAAGTAAGGGGCATTTTCTGCCAAAATGCCCCTCTTCCCAAAAC
>JAFOMO010000054.1 GCA_017418905.1 Clostridia bacterium
CACAGATACACAGTCACCGAAACCGATACAGCCGTATGTACATTTACCCATACCGCCGTGAAGCTGTTTTGCGGCAGCGCATGAGCGAATACCTTCATATTCACCTATTTTTGATGTGTTGTCAAGATCTCCCGAACAGCGCACAAATGCGGTTTTAGGTGTGATCTCCGCACCCTCTGCGCCTAATATCGGGGCTATAAGGTCAACAACCGACTGACCGCCCACAGAGCATAGTCCGAGCCTTGCCTCGCCTTTAGATAATGCGGCGGCATAACCCGAACACCCGGAAAAGCCGCACGCTCCGCAGTTTGCACCCGGCAGAAGCTCACTGATTTCGGCAGCCTTTTTGTCAACAGGTACGGCAAATATTACCGCCGCAGCCGATAATACCGCACCAACTATTATACCTATAATAAGTACAATTAATATTGCTAAAAATATATGTGACACTTTATTAACTCCTCGTATGTTAGGCTTTAAACTGAAAGTGGAATTTGGAGAGCTTATGAAAAAGTGGAGAGTGGAAAGTGGAAATTGGAAATGTGCGGTCATACATAATTTGACCAATAGTTTATTGCACGCAGTCAAACTGTATTCAATGTTATGCTAAGGTTTTTAGAGAAATATACTTTCTGATTAAAAATAATTCCACTTTCCACTTTCAACTTTCCACTTTTTAAGGAAGTAGTTTGTCAACAATCCCGTTAAACCCTAAGAAAGAACAGGCAACAAGGGACGCTGATACAAGCGTTATCGGCAGTCCCTTTAAGCTTTCGGGTATGTCTGCCGTTTCAAGCCTTTCACGAACACCTGCAAACATTACCATTGCCACAAGAAAGCCTATTCCTGCGCCTAATGCGTTTACCAATGACGCTATATAGCCGAAATTCGGGTTTTCTGCGCCTTTATCAAGCACAAGCATTGTAACGCCCAATACTGCGCAGTTCGTTGTTATCAAGGGTAAATATATCCCCAGCGCATTGTAAAGCGTGGGTATATATTTTTTCAGTATTATCTCTACAAGCTGAACAAGTCCTGCTATTACGAGTATAAATACAAGCGTCTGCAAATACTCCAGTTCGTTTGGTACGAGTATATATGTGTATATAGGCCACGTTGCTGCCGTTGACAGCACCATTACAAATGTAACTGCACAGCTCATTCCGAGTGCTGTGTCAAGCTTTTTCGATACTCCCAAAAACGGGCATATTCCGAAGAATTTGCACAAAACATAATTCTCCGTCAAAATTGCGGCAAGAAATATTCCCACAAGCTGTGTTATACTCATTGCTGACACTCCTTTCCGCTTTGATGACTGCATTTCTCATTCATCGGACACGCAGAACAGCCGATACGTGTGTTATCTTTTGTATTTTTTGAGTTCAGCTTATTTGCCAAAGCCATTAACATTCCGAATACAAAAAAGCCGCCCGGGGGAAGTATGAATATAAGTATCGGGTCATCGCATAAAAACGGTATTTTAAGCCCTAACCACGAGCCTGCACCGAGTATCTCTCTTATACTGCCCATAATGAAGAGTGCGGCGGTAAAGCCTATTCCCATTCCTAAGCCGTCAAGAGCAGAGGCGGCAATGCCGTTTTTGCTTGCAAACATTTCAGCTCTGCCAAGTATGATACAGTTTACTACGATAAGCGGCAAATATACGCCCAAAGCGTCATTGAGCGCAGGCGCATATGCTTTGATGAGCATTTGTACTATCGTCACAAATGACGCTATTATTGTGATGTATGCAGGAATACGCACCTTTTGCGGTATGAGCTTTCTCAGAAGCGATATTACCGAATTGGAGCATACAAGAACGGCAGTTGCGGCAATGCCCATTCCCAGTGCGCTTGAAACTCCCGTTGTAACTGCCAAAGTCGGGCAAGTGCCGAGTACAAGACACAACACGGGATTTTCTTTGATAATGCCCTTTGTAAATTCTTTGATAAGCGGTTTTTGTTCAGTCATTATTCATACCTCCGCTGATCTCGCTGTATATGTCAAGTGCGTTGTTTACCGCCGTAACTGCCGCCCGTGATGAGATAGTTGCGCCCGTTACAGCGTCAACCTCAGCGGCAGAAGGGTATTTGTCAATGTCCTTTGATACGGCGAACCCGTTCTCTGTACTCTTACCCTTAAAGCCGTCTGTAAACTCGCTCTCAGAGGTTTTCGCACCTAAACCGGGAGTTTCGCTTGAATTGTCATATACGTTTACTGCAATTATATTTCCGTCTTTGTCAATGCCCGTCATAACCTTGACAGTACCGCCATAGCCCTTGACGCTTGAAGAAACTGCATAGGCGATAACAGTTCCGTCTTTGTCGAATGCTTTATAGCACTCTGCCGTATTATCACGTATTTCTGCTTTTTCAAATTTATATGTATTATCAGGTGTTACAGAGCGCATTGAGTTTTGCTTTGTCTCTTCTTCTGCGGCGGCAATGCGCATATATGTTATCTCGTTTGTTCCTGCCAACAGTGCGGCAGATATACCGCATATCAGAGTAAGTGCGATAGTAGGTATTGCTGTTTCTTTAAAGGAAAGCTTAGACATTACGCTCCTCCTTTTTATCAAAACGTGGTTGTGTCGCCCTTTCGATAAGCGGTACGAGTATATTCATTATAAGTACAGAAAAAGATACTCCTTCGGGCAGATTTCCGTAATATCGTATGAGGAATGTAAGCATACCGCACCCGATACCGAAGATTACTTTACCTCTTGTATTTATAGGCGTTGTTGTATAATCGGAAGCCATAAATACTGCGCTTATCAACAAACCGCCGCTTAGTATGTGGAAAAGTACGTTTTCTTGCCATATAAAAGCCATAAGCGCAACCGTACCGATATATGTAAGCGGTATTACAGGCGTTATTATACGTCTGATAAGCAGATATATAAAGCCTGTTATAAGCGCAAGTGCGCACGTTTCGCCCATACAGCCGCCTGTCGTGCCGAAAAACAGGTCTTTGAGAGGTACTTCACCGCCGCCGTTATGTATAACAAACGGAGTGGCAGAGGTTACTGCGTCAACCTCGCCGCTTTTATAGTAGAAAGGTACTGCCCACGTTGTCATAGCCTTAGGAAAGCTCGACATAAGTATTATTCTTGCGGCTAAGGCAGGGTTTACAAAGTTATTGCCGATACCGCCGAACATCTGCTTAACAACAACTATTGCAATAACCGCACCGAATGCGGCTATTGCAGGACTTATTCCCACGGGCAGATTAAGTGCTAACAGTATTCCCGTAACAACGGCTGATAAGTCTGTTATCGTATTATCTCTTTTCATCACTCTGCGGCATATGTACTCAGAGAGTACGGCGGCAAATACCGTGTCTGCGATAATAATAAATGCTCTTATACCGAAAATAATTATCGCCGCCGCCATTGCAGGCAACAAAGCTATTATTACGTCAAGCATTATTCTTGCAGTGGTGTTTTTTGTCTTTATATGCGGAGATACCGAAATATTCAGTATTTCTTCCATTAAGTTCACTCCTTAGAGGTATTGCGTACCATTGCCTTGCCCATACGTATTACCTGCACAAGAGGACGGTGCGCAGGACAATTATACGCACACGAGCCGCATTCCATACACAAAGAAATACCGTTTCTGTTAAGAGAGGCAACATTCTTCATTTTAACGGCTGTTTCAATGAGTACGGGGGAAAGGCGCATAGGACACGAGCTGATACACCTGCCGCAGCGGATACAATCGGTAACAGGCGGTTGAACAGCGTCTTTCTTGTTCAGTGCTATAACAGCGTTTGTCTGCTTTAGTATGGGAATATCGTCATTCGGGGCAGCTATTCCCGTCATAGGACCGCCGATTATAAGCTTTCCGCAGGCTTCTTTATAGCCGCCGCAGAAGCTTATTATATCCTTAACAGGTGTGCCTATCGGTACTATCACGTTTTTAGGCTCACTTACTGCCGAGCCGTCAATGGTAATACGCTTGCTTATAAGCGGTACTCCCGTTCTGATGTATGACCCGAGAAAGCCGACAGACGTAATGTTCATAACTATGCACCCAACATCGACAGGCAGCTTATGCGGCGGTACTGTTCTGCCTGTGCAGGCTTTTATAAGCACCTTTTCAGCCCCCTGCGGATAACGTGACTTTAGTTTAAGAACGCAGATATGCCTGCTTTCTTCGTCGCAGCTTTTCTCAATTGCCGCTTTAAGAGCTTTTATAGCGTCGGGCTTGTTATCTTCAACACCGATAACGGCACGCTCAACATGAAGATAACGCAGAAGTGTTATTATACCGTATAATACATCATCGGTATTTTCTACTGCCTCTCTGTTATCGGCAGTGATGAACGGTTCACATTCGGAAAAGTTCACAATAAGCGTATCGCACTTGTTCTCCTGATGATTGTCGATCTTGACGTGAGTGGGAAAGCCTGCGCCGCCCAAGCCTACAAGACCGCTGTCATGAACGGCTCTTATAAGGTCTGTATCGGAATTGATAACAGGCACCTTTATGCTTTTGCTCATACGCATTTCGCCGTCGGACGCAATTACAACAGCGTCGTATAAACGACCGTTTGCAAGTCTTACCTGCGTTATTTTTGTCACCTTGCCCGAGATGGGGGCATAAATAGGCGCACTGATATGACCTGTATCTTTACCGATAATATCACCGACTGCAACAGAAAAGCCTTTCTTGACGCAGGGCTTACAGGGCTTTCCGATATGCTGTAACATAGGCAGAACGACCTGTTCGGGGCAGGGCATAATCTCGGACTGCTTTTGACGAGTATTTTTATAATGCGGCGTATTTGCACCGCCGTGAAAGCTAAAGGGCTTTTTGGGCAAAGCCAAAGGGGAATTTTTCATTTACAAAATTCTCTTTTCTTTATTATAGCACTGCACACTGCATATTGCACACTTCACATTGATTATTATAGTATATTCCAATATATTCTATCACGTTTACAGACTTTTTTCAACAGACTATATATTGTAAAAAAACTAACATACGACATATTTTTTATGTATAATTCGGAAAAGAATACACAGAATAGGGAACAGGAAGTGATAAAATGATAATGAACTATATAAACGCATTCTGGGTAGGCGGACTGATATGTATGATAGGGCAGATACTTATAGACAAAACAAAGCTTACTCCTGCAAGGATATTGACATCATACGTTGTTGCAGGCGTGTTCTTAGGCGCAGTCGGACTGTATGAGCCGCTTGTAAAGTTTGCAGGCGCAGGCGCAACAGTACCGCTTTCGGGCTTTGGATACGCTATTTCGGAGGGAGTTAAAAAAGCCGTACACCTGAACGGATATTTAGGTGTATTTTCGGGTGCAATATCGGCGGCGGCAGTGGGAATAACTGCGGCTTTGGTGTTTTCATTTATAGCGGCACTCTTTACAAAATCAGCGGACAAAACTTAATTAAACCGATACTTCATAGCACAGTGTGAGTTTTGGTTATCAGATAATTTTCCATTTTCAATTTTCAATTTTACATTTGATAAGTTCCCTTAACAATAATATTATAGTGAACTATTGGGAAAAACGGCTTGAAATCTGAGTTTGTATCAAGAGCTCATTTTAAATTATTGTATTAAGGGTAAATGCTGTTCATAAAGTTTTGTAAGCAACAATTCAGACTGTGCAAAAAGTAGTGTTCTTCTATGTCAAGCCTTACTGCGCCGCCTTGGAGCGGCGGGGCAACTTTGGCTCAAAATCATACTTAGGGGCATGGTCACGCAAAATGCCCCTCTTCCAAAAACAGTCCGCAGGACTGTTTTTGAAATTCACCCCTAAAAGGGC
>JAFOMO010000055.1 GCA_017418905.1 Clostridia bacterium
AGGAATTGTCAAGAAATAAGTTGTGCAATTCAGGTGAAGAATAATTTGTTCTGTGTTAGGCACAATACCGCAGGAATACTGACGTATTTCAAGGTATTGTAACGACACACATGGCAAATTAGGCGAGCCTGAAAGTGCAAGTTATTTCTTGACGATTCCTTAAGGACGGGGCAGGTGACCGAGAAGATCACCTGCCCCTTTTAAGGAAAGAAAAATATGAAAAAGTATGGAAATCTCTTATCTTAATCGTCATTCAAAAAATCCTGATCGACGAATAGCGGACAGTGGAATGTGCGGAGTGATATATTTCCACTTTCCACTTTCAACTTTCCGCTTTACGAAAAATTACTCTGCAAGCTCTGCTTTTCTTTGCTCGATAACCTTCTGTGCAACATTTGCAGGAGCGTCTTCATATCTTACAAACTCAAATGTGAATAAACCTCTGCCCTGTGTTGCCTGGCGAAGGAATACAGCAAAGTCATGCATTTCTGCCATAGGTACTTCTGCGTCTATCTGCTGATAACCGGTCTCAGCAGGCGACATACCCAATACTCTTCCTCTGCGCTTTGTTACCTCGCCCATAATATCGCCCATGTTTGCGTCCGGAACAGTTGCTTTCAATGTTCCGATAGGTTCAAGCAAGGTCGGATTTGCAATAGGCATACCGTTCTTATACGCAATAGACGCAGCAGTCTTGAATGCCATTTCGGAAGAATCAACAGGGTGATATGAGCCGTCGTACAATGTAGCCTTCAAGCCTACAACAGGATAACCTGCGAGAGGTCCTTTTGCAATGCTGTCACGCAAACCCTTTTCAACAGCAGGGAAGTAACCCTTCGGAACAGAACCGCCGACAACTCTCTGATCGAACAGCAGGTCTTCGCCGTCATACGGTTCAAACTCTATCCATACGTCACCGAATTGTCCGTGACCGCCCGACTGCTTCTTATGTCTGCCCTGAACCTGTACCTTCTTGCGAATGGTTTCTCTGTAAGCAACCTTCGGCGGTTCAAGAACAACGTCTATGCCGTATTTATTTTTAAGCTTGGATACAACAACGTCTAAGTGCTGTTCGCCCAAACCGGAAATTATCATCTGATGTGTTTCGTGATTTGTCTTGAATACAAGTGTTTTGTCCTCTTCACAAAGCTTCTGAACGCCCTGTGCTACCTTATCTTCATCGCCCTTCTTCTTCGGTGCTATTGCCATTGAATAAGATGCATTCGGATACTCGATAGCTTCAAGTGTAACCTTTCTTACAGGCGAGCATAATGTATCGCCCGTGTTTGTATTGAGCAGCTTCGGGATACAGCCAATATCGCCTGCGCCTACATAGCTTGCGTCCTCCTGCTTTTTGCCCTTGGGGATCATTACCTTTGTAATTCTCTCTGTTTCGCCCGTTCTCATATTGATAAGCGGTGTGTCGGTGGATACCTTACCCGAAATTACCTTGAAGTAAGAAAGCTTACCTACAAATGGGTCTGATACTGTCTTGAATACTAAAGCGGCAGTTGCTGCGGAAGAATTAACAGCTATCTCAACAGGCTCGCCGTTTGTATCGGAGGCAACCTCGCTGCCCTTTGCGGCACTCGGAGCAAGCCATACAAGACTGTTAAGGAACTGATCTATACCGTAGGTGAGCTGAGCGTCACCGCAGAATACAGGGCAGATAGTACCGTCTTTAACACCCTGCGATACGCCGAGAATGATCTCCTCGGGTGTAAACTCTTCGCCCATGAGGAACTTGTCGAGAAGCTCTTCGCTTGTTTCTGCAACAGCCTCGTTAATAGCTGTGCGCAAGCCTTCAAGTCTGTCGCCCATATCAGGCAGAGGAACTTGTGTCACCTTTTTGCCGTCATACTTATATGCTTTATAATCAAACAGATTAACATATGTGTTAGCCTGTCCGTTCTCGATATATGGTACTACAACGGGGCATACGGAAGGACCGAACTCTGCTTTCAGAGTTTCAAAAACACGGTAGAATCTTGCGCTCTCGTCACAAAGACCGTTTACAAAGAATACCTTTGTAAGTCCCTGCTTTTCTGCAAGCTTAACAGCCTTTTCCGTTCCTATGCTTACACCGTTTTTACCCGATACTACGATAACTGCCGTATCGGCTGCACGCATACCCTCATACAGTCCGCCCTGGAAATCGAGCAGACCCGGAGTGTCGATAATATTTATTTTATTGCCCTTCCATTCAAGCGGCGCAATTGAAGATACAACTGATACCTTTCTCTTTATCTCTTCAGGGTCAAAGTCGAGCATTGTGTTGCCGTCTGCAACATTGCCCAGTCTGTCTGAGGCACCCGACAAATAGAGCATAGCCTCTGCAAGAGAGGTTTTACCGCAGGAGCCGTGACCTGCAAGCGCAATATTAAAGATCTTATTTGGTT
This sequence comes from Clostridia bacterium, assembly GCA_017418905.1. Taxonomy (GTDB): domain Bacteria; phylum Bacillota; class Clostridia; order Oscillospirales; family Acutalibacteraceae; genus RUG592. The sequence goes on from JAFOMO010000055.1 coordinate 2,400, forward strand.
CGTACTGTTTCAATCGGAATAACTCCTTTCAATAATTTGCTTAGTTCGTGATTACTCCTCTTGATTTTCACTTTAAAAACGATAATCATTATAAAAAAAATCACTAATTTGGGTATATAATGTAGAATTGCATTTCAAACAATAAACACCCTCACTGATTATTAATTATATCACGTTTGCACAAAAAATCAATGCATATTCTTTCTTTTTAATAAAAATATCTGTTTTCAACAAAAGAAGTATGAATATTTAGTAACATATTACCAAACAAAAATTTATACATAATTACAAAAATGTAAAAAGCACAAAAAGACCGCCATTTCAGTTAAGAAATGACGGTTTTTATCATTATGTATTGCGCAGCCACTCAATAATATTCTGAAAATCTTCGGGGTGTATTCCGTGAACATCATCTTCATGAGTAAAGAAGGTGCAGTTTCCGTGTTCGCTTAATTTTTCATACAGCTCCTGCGCCTGGTGATATGAGACCTGCTTATCTCCCGTACTGTGAAAGATAAGCACAGGTATTGTTATTTCATCTGCCCAATAGATCGCCGAACGCTTTTTGTATTCCTCTGGATTTTCTTCGGGTGTACAGCCGATATATTCAGCCAAAAGATCTCTCATATCTTCTCGTTCTTCATAACCGCTTATCAGATCGCTTATAGCAGAAACGGCAATAATACGTCTTACTCTGCTGTCCCGACGTGCAAGAGGATATGTCATAACTCCGCCCCTGGATGCACAGGCAACGCAGAAATCGTTCATATCTATAAACGAGAAGTTATTCTCGCAAAGGTCTATAAGCTTTGTTACGTCATTCAGGTCATCGCCGCCGAATTGGTCTTTGCCCTCTCTGCCGCCTGCGCCTCTGTACTGCGAGGCTATAACGGTATAACCAAGCATACTGCAAAGAGAA
>JAFOMO010000056.1 GCA_017418905.1 Clostridia bacterium
AGGAATCGTCAAGAAATAACTTGCACTTTCATGCTCGCCTAATTTGCCCTGTGTGTCGTTACAATACCTTGAAATACGTCAGTATTCCTGCGGTATTGTGCCTAACACAGAACAAATTATTCTTCGCCTGAATTGCACAACTTATTTCTTGACAATTCCTTACGTATTATCTACGATCATTCTGTAAATATCATTTTTCTTAAATCCCGTTTCTTTTGCGGTTTTCTTTGCGCTCTCGGAAGCGGATAATCCATCTTCCATATACTGCAAAGCAATTTCAGCCGCCTGTTCAAGCGTTATTTCACTTTCGGTATCATCGTCCGCCGCACCCTCGATCACAAGCACTATTTCTCCCCTTACAGAACCGTCCGCATACTGTTCGACTGCCGTTTTCAAGTCGGTGCGTATTACCTCTTCATGTATCTTTGTAAGCTCCCGTACAATAGAAATTCTCCTTGCACCGAAAGCATTATACATATCTTTTAAAGCAGCCGAAAGCTTGTGCGGAGCTTCATAGAATATCATAGTTCGTTTTTCGTTTTTAAGCTGTTCGAGGTGTTCATTTCTGCTCTTTTTTGAGGTACTCAAAAAGCCCTCAAATGTAAACCTGCCTGTTGCCAAGCCCGATATTGCCAAAGCCGAAACAACCGCACTTGCGCCCGGAACAACAACTGTTTTAATACCTTTCTCGGCGCATTGCTTAACAAGCAGTTCTCCCGGGTCTGATATACACGGCATACCTGCGTCTGTAACAATAGCGCAGTTTTCGCCGCTCTCTATTCGTGAGCAGATGATCTCTCCCCTTTCAAGCTTGTTATGTTCATAATAGCTTATCATAGGCTTTTTTATATTAAAGTGGTTTAAAAGCTTTAAAGTAACTCTCGTATCCTCAGCCGCTATGAAATCGACTTGTCCAAGAGTATCAACAGCCCTTTGAGATATGTCGCCCAAATTCCCGATAGGAGTACCCACAACATATAAAATACCGCTCATAAATAGTCCTCCTTATAATCTCCGTAAATGTTTATCATTTCCTGCGACAACTGTCCGTTATCGTCCTCAATAAACAGTGTCGGCATAACGACCATACCGCCGCTGCTGCCGCCTTGTCTGCCCTCTGCTAAAAAAAGCTTTGGCGCTTTGCTTTTTCTTTGCTGTACAAGACGCAGTTTTTTCGGCTCTATGCCTGCGTTTCTCATAGACAGAAGAACATCTGCAAGGCGTTCGGGTCTTTGACAAATACAAAATCTTCCGCCGAAACGCAAAAGCTTTGAAGCCGTCCGAGTAATATCGTCAAGAGTACACATAGTTTCGTGACGTGCTATCTGTTTAGATGTTTCGGGGTTTACGATACCGCCGCCGCCTATTTTATACGGCGGATTCATAGCGCACATATCAAACGATCCGAAAACCACCTCACCCTTCAAGTCGTTTAAGTCTTTGTTTATAACTGTTATGTACTCATCAAGTTTATTGTGAGCTATACTTCTTGCGAGCATATCGGCTGCCGATTTTTGAATATCTACTGAGGTAATATGCTTTGGGGGAATATTTCTGCACCACAAAAGTGAGATAGTACCGCACCCCGTACCTAATTCTATTACGTTTTCATGCTTTTTCGGGGCGGCGAAATCGGCAAGCAAAATAGTGTCGGTAGAGAAATGATTCTCTCTTGACACAATTACTTCAATACCGCTGCCCAACGGTTCAAAATGTTCTCCCTGCTTTAACATAGAACACCTCGCTGTTTTTCATAAAGTGGAACTTTAATAAAAGTGGAACTTTAATAAAAGTGGAACTTTAATAAAAGTGGAATTTGGAAAGTGGAAAGTGGAATTTGCGG